>JAJDDR010000392.1 GCA_029260255.1 Phycisphaerae bacterium | reverse complement strand
CCGGAGTTCGGGCTGGCGATGTCGAAGCTGTCGCACTTCGTGAAGTCGGTGATTGACTCGCCGGCGCCCGATCCGGGTTCGCTGCGTCCGGGTGAGCTCGCGAAGGTGCTGCGGATGGGCAGCGCCTTTAAGTCGCTCGGTCCTGATTTGATGCATCTGAACATGCAGCTCATGACGATGAGCGCGGTCGATTTTCTGGATCTCTGGTTTGAGTCGGGCATTTTGAAGGCGCCGATGTCGGTGAGCGGCATCATCGGGACTTTTCTGGGTGTGCGGTCGCCGGGGACGGCGTACGTGTTGCTGCATCACTACATGGGGGAGATTGACGGGGCGTTTCGTTCGTGGGGTTTCTCGAAGGGCGGGACCGGGGGCATCAGCCTGGCGTGCGCGGGCGCGGCGGAGCATTTTGGAGCCGAGATTCGCAGGGAGGCGCCGGTTGAACGCGTGCTCGTGGAAGGCGGGCGGGCGACGGGCGTCGTGCTGGAGAATGGGGACGAGATTCGAGCGAAAACCGTAGTGTCAGGGCTTGACCCTCATCGGACGTTTCTGAAGCTCGTGGGGGAGGAGCATCTCGATTCGGAGTTCGTGTCGCAGATCAAGCGGTACAAGATGCGAGGCAGCAGCGGGAAGGTGAATCTGGCGGTGGATCGGGTGCCGCAATTTCCCGGTCGGCCGGATGATAACCTGCACTTGCGCGGGGACATCGCGATCGCGCCGAGCATTCCGTATCTCGAAAAGGCGTACGATCAGGCGAAGTACGGGGACTTTTCGGAGCGACCTTACTTGAACGTGGTGATTCCGTCGCTGGTTGATCCGAGTGTGGCGCCGCCGGGCAAGCACATCGTGTCGTGCTTCGTGCAGTATGCGCCGTACAGCATCAAGGAGGGTCCGGAGTATTGGCCTGAGCGTCGCGAGGCGTTTGGTGATGCGGTGGTGGACACGCTGGCGGAGTACTGCCCGGGTTTGAAGGAGTCGATTCTGTTTCGGCAGGTGATCACGCCGTGGGACATGGAGCAGGAGTACGGTTTGACCGAGGGGAACATCTTTCACGGCGAGTTGAGTGCGGAGCAGTTGTTGTTCCAGCGGCCTGCGGCGGGTTGGGCGCGGTATCGCACGCCGATCTCGAATCTGTGGATGTGCGGGTCGGGGACGCACCCCGGCGGCGGAATCATGGGCGCGCCCGGTGAGCTTGCGGCCAAGACGATGCTCAGTTCCGGAGGCGTGTGACCCGGGTCTAGCCCCACGGGCAAAAAAGCAGAATGTCCCCTTATCTGTCCGAGTCTGGCCACTCCGTCAAAAAGTAGACCCCCAAGTTGCATACAATCGGGCTCGCAGTGGGCGCGAGTCTTGAGAATTCCCGGGGAATCGCAGTCGTTTATGGTCCATCCGCCGATGTCGGCAAACCGCACGTTGCGTGAGATCTGGCGATCGGAGGATCGGCATTGCGAGAATCGTCGAATTGTATCAGACAATGCCAGAGTGTGGCACTTTGTAGTTGAAAAGATGAACCTTCTCGGTATGATGTGTGTATCGCCAAACACGCACAGCAATACCCAGAGGTTCATTGCCATGAAGCATAGCAAAAAGAGCATTCAACGGAAAGCCCACGCAGTTCCCAGAATCAGATTCGAACGGCAGCAACTCACTTCCTTCGCCGGGCTCGTCCTCGTGCAGCCCTTCCTGGCGGCCATCGACTTCAAGGCCGGTCTGACGCACTGCTTCCGCCATACGCGCGCCGGCAAAGTGTATGGTCGGGCGACCATCTTTCTTCAACTGGTCATCCACGTGTTGCTGGGCTACCGCGACCTGCGCGAGAGCACCTACTATCGCGACGATCCGATGGTCAAACGTCTGCTCGGCCTCAATCGCCTGCCCGACGTCTCCACCCTCAGCCGCATGCTCAAAGAGGCCGACGCAAAGACTGTTGACAAACTGCGGGGTTTGCTGCGCCGGCTGGTCACCGATCGTCTGCGGAAACTGGCTCTGCCGCGTGTCACGCTCGACTTCGACGGCTCGGTGCAGTCAACCCGGCGTCGGGCAGAGGGAACGGCCGGGGTGTGACCATTGATTGTGGCATGCCAGGGGTAGGGCGGGTTCCACCCGCCTTCTTCCTCGGTTGCGGCGGGTAGAACCCGCCCTACGGCATGTCCCTGACCAACGACGCCACAGAGAATGGTCACACCCGGGCGGCCGTGGGATTCAACAAGAAGAAGAAAGGCGCTCGCAGTTACTATCCGTTGTTTTGCACGATCGCCCAGACTTGGCAGGTGTTCGATTTCCTCCACCGAAGCGGCAATGTGCATGATTCACGAGGCGCCCGTGCGTTTATCGCCGAGTGTACGGGCTTGATTCGCGCGGCGCTGCCGAACGCGGTCATCGAGGTTCGAGCCGACAGTGCGTTCTTCAGTGATGAATTGGTGACACTGTTGCAGGATCATCGCGTACAGTTTACGTTGTCCGTCCCGTTCGAGCGATTCACGCAACTCGAGGGAATGATCGAAGGCCGCAAGCGGTGGCGCGCCATCGACGCGGAGCGCTCATTCTTTGAAGAGACCTGGCGGCCGAAGTCATGGACTCAGGTCTATCGGTTCGTCTTCATCCGCACGCGCGTGCCGCGGCAGCGCAAGGGCCCGGTGCAGTTGGACCTGTTCGTGCCGCACGAGAAGGGGTTTGGCTTCAAAGTGATCATTACCAACAAGTGTGTCGGGGTCGGAACGGTCTTGCGGTTCCACGAGGGTCGCGGATCGCAGGAGGGGATCTTCGGCGAACTCAAGACGCATTGCGCCATGGGGCATGTGCCGGTGCGTCGGCGTCTGGGCAATCAGATGTATCTGCTGGCCGGACTGTTCGCGCACAATCTCATTCGCGAATTGCAGACGCGGACTGCGGACCGCTCCCGCGGCACGACGGACAACCGCGC
>JAJDDR010000391.1 GCA_029260255.1 Phycisphaerae bacterium | reverse complement strand
GACGGGCCATTTTGAAGAACAGCCCGCTCTTGATGTCTATCCCTTTTGTGTCCCCGGAGACGATATGAAGGATGAAGACCACCAGTCGCTCGAAGGACAGCTTGCGTTTGCGATTGAAATGCTTTGGATCTTGTTCTGGATCAGGGCTTATACCGCTGGAAAAGAAAGTAAGAACATTCTCAAGAAATCCGCTGGTCTGGCCCGCAAATTTCACGCACGTCCTGTGCCGTAGCTATCTCCTCTTGTGGAATTCTTCGCACTCTTTTCGTCCGCATCCAACAGGTCTCGTATCACGTTTCACGCATGAATTATAGCGGTTTTCACCTCGCGATTCAATCAAGAAAGCGACCGACTCACGCCGGAGTTTTCGCCAAGACCAACCCCGAACATGGTGCCCGCTTAAGTCAACAGCATTGGCCCCCCCCCCGGGGGATCGCTCACCCACCGCGCCGGACCCGTCTCCCGACCGGGTTGGTCCGGTAAAAGAGGAGCCCCCAGCCCCGCCGAGGTCGTTCGGTCAATGGGGTGTTCCCCTCGCCCGCAATCGCCGCAGCGAATTCAAGCGGACGGAAGCCGTTAACTCAAACCGTGCGCGGCGGCTTCCGATAAGACGTGTGTAGCAGCCCGTATACCGAAAGCCGAAAGCCGTGCCTCATGCAGCCGAAGCACACGCGAATACTTACGGTGATGATCTTCGCTCTGCTCTGCGCGAGCAGCGCGGCGCAGACAGCGGATCGCATCGCCGAACTCGAGCGACTTCTTGTAGAGCAACAGAGCGTCAACCGGGCGTTGATGGAACGAGTGGAAGCGATCGAGCGAGCGCACACCGCAATCGAGGACAGGCTGCACCTTGCCGACAGCGACTCCGCCGCTGCGGATGACGCGGGATTCCTGATTGAGCAACTTTATGAAGAGATAGGTGCGGTTCAGGAGCGTCTGGACCGGCAGCCGACGCTCTCGGGGTATTACGATTTCGAGTACCTCAATGATGACCGAACGGACAGTCCCGGCGAGTTTCGACAGCACCACTTGTCGTTGCACGTCACGAAGGAGTGGGCCGACTACCGGATGTTCGCGGAAGCGGAATTCGAGTTCGGAGCCAAGTTCGAAGGCGACGGAGGGCTCGCGCTGGAAGAAGCGCGCGGCGAGATCAAACTCGAACAGGCGTGGGGCGAGTACATCATGTCCGACGCTCTGGTGCTCCGCGGCGGGCTCATGCTCACCCCGGGATACTGGAACGTGAATCACTACCCCACGGTCGTACTCTCGACGCGCAGACCGCTGATGGTACGGCGCGTGTTTCGGGAAGCGATCACCGGGATCATGGGATACGGAACGTGGTACTGGGGCGATTTTGGATTGACCTACAACGCTTACGTAGGAAACGGTGAATCCGACATTTTCACAAAGCACGACGACAACGAAGGAAAAGCGGTCGGCGGCAGGGTGACGTTCCACGTCCCATCCGGCGGTCGATTGGATAAGTTCGACCTCGGGCTCAGCGGTTACCACGAGAGCCCGACCGGTACCGAACGGACGCAGACGTGGGGGTTCGACGCCCGCATACGAAAGGACCGCTTCGAGCTATTGACGGAATTCGCCCGCCGCGAATCCGACGGGGACCGAACCGGGCTGTACTTCCAGCCCAGCTACCGCTTCTCGGACAAGTGGGCGATGTTCTACCGCTATGACCTTCTCGATGACGACGAGACCGGCGAGCAGCAGGAACACACCCTCGGCGTGAATTACCGCCCGATCCCGGAAGTCTCGTTCAAGCTGGAGTACTTCCACGCGAATCGATCGACAGACGAAGATTCGAGCGGCGTCGCCGCGTCGGTGGCGGTGTCGTTTTAGGAGCGATTGGTGATGTCGCGGTCATACCGACAGCTCTTCACGGTATATGCTCTGGCGTGCGCCTGCCTCTCGGCATCCATGGCGGGATCCACGGATGGGGATGAAGAGTCGAAGACCACCAAGCAGCGCCGAATCGCGATCGTCGTCCACAAGGACAATCCGATTGACACACTCGAGCTCGGCGAACTCCGACGCATCTTCCTCCGGGAGAAATCCAGATGGCCGAAAGACGGGGCCATCACCGTTTTCGACCGGCACAGCGACAACCCAATCCAGTCGCTCTTCGCCGACCATGTGCTGCGGATGACGCCGGGGAAACTCCATGAGTACTGGCTGAACATGAAACTCACCCGCGGAATCGAGGCCCCGAAGCGTCTGCGCTCGGCCAGACTCCTCAAGAACTACTTGAAACGCACCAAGGGCGGAATCGGTTACATGTTCGAAGACGAGGTCGACGACACGATGAGAGTCGTCAAGCTGCTCTCGATACCCGAGAAGGTCTAGCGATGTCAACCGCAAGGTCAGCACTGGTGCTCAGCGTGCTCATTCTCCTGGTCGTGGGGGGCGCGAGCTACCTCAGTTTTCAGGGTGGACGGGCGACGTTGCTCGCCGGAATCGAGGCGCGTCTGCGTCAGCAGGTCCAGTACGCCGGGGAAACCACGGAGCGATCTCTGGCACAACTCGTCGACCTTGCCGAATCATGGGCCCGGCAGCCGGTGATGGTCCGCATCATCGACGACGACGAGGACAATGAAATCGCCGAACTGCTGGACACACTCAAATCGCAGTACCGCGACCTCGTCACCCTCGCGTGCGTCAACGCCGACGGCAGGGTGCTGGCGTCAACGGACCCGCGACGGATCGATCGGGTCGAGAACATCACCACGACGGTCGCCGCGTTCGAGCGAGGCCTGCGGAGCACCGTCGGAATCGCCGACGGGCGAGCCCTGTTGACCGCGCCCGTGTTCTGGCAATTCGACGAGAGAGAGCTGCTCGGTTTTCTTGAAGTCGAGATCAAGCTCGGCGCCGTCCTCGTGGACAACGCGTCGTGGTGGTCCGGGCTGGTGACGTTACGCGGAGACGTCATTTACGAGCGCGGGGCGACGACACCGCCGCGTGGCGTCATCACCGGCGATGAGGATTGGAGAGACCCCGTAGCCGGGCGCATCGTCCAACGCTCCACCGCCATCGGGTATCCTGCGCGTGTGGTCGGTCCGGCGTTTCGCGCCATGATCGCAGAGCGCCACGACGAGGTCTTCGCCGGTGTCGGAGCACTCAAGTCGGTGTTCGCCTGGATGACCGGCGGGTCGGCGGCGATCACAGCGCTACTGATTGTGCTGTTCAGCAGGCGACAACGCGTCCTCATGCAGCACCTCGCGGAACGAACGCATGAGCTCGAGAACGCGAACGAGGACCTGACCGGCGCGAAGGCCGCCGCGCTCGTGGCCGCGAGCGCCAAGGGCGAGTTTCTGGCGAACATGAGCCACGAAATCCGCACGCCCAT
>JAJDDR010000040.1 GCA_029260255.1 Phycisphaerae bacterium | reverse complement strand
GGATTCATTTGCGACCAGGAGCTCCGGACGTTGCGACAGCAATTCGAGGCGTCGCGGTCATCCTGACCCATCGACCGTCGCCGGCTGACGATCCCGGCCCGCTCAAATCCCCTCACGCACGCTCACCGGAAGGACACGCTCTACCGAATAATCGGGGAGAGTGACACGTCCCAGGAACCCGCGGGTGGATTCTAGTCCTCCGGCACGGGTCATTCGACGGGGCGGGACGTTGGATCCGTTTCGGTTCTTTGATGATTCCATGAACGTGGGCCTGTCCAAAACCGGGGCAGGCGACCTGTTCGTGGATGGCTTCGGTCTTGGCTCGCCGGTGTTTCTGACTCATGACGGCAGCGATGCGATGTTGGAGAATCCGTAACCTACTGTGATTGCGGTGGTTGCGCAACGACGGGGACGGGCTGTAGACCCGATGACGTAAGTGTTCGGGGGATCGAGTCCTGCCGCGTCAATTCGGATCACCCACGCCGAATCCGCGTCGCCCGGTGGGCCTCCGACCTGCAAGACCGCCCCAGTATCGTGATCGCCGGCTCATCCGGTCGGCTCGGACCGGAATACCCTCATGGCTTCGCGGGGCCGGGTCGATGATTGGAAACGTACGGACGCCGTTGGCAGGGGATAAGAAACGGGCCTACAATCCCCCTGCAGGGTCCGCGGGCGGCGAAGCCGAAGCTTGGGACCGGTGGTCCGTGTGAGCGTTCGCCGCGGGCCAAGTACGACTCGGGGTGACACGACCACAACGCCGCACAGGCTCGGCGGAGATCAGGCAGCCATGCGAATCCGCGACATTCTCGATCAGCAGCAGCCCGCGCTCTCGTTCGAGTTCTTCCCGCCGACCACGGACATCGGTTTCTGGGACCTCTATCGCACGATCGAGTCGCTCAAACCGCTCGATCCCAGCTACGTCTCCGTTACCTACGGAGCCGGCGGCGGCACGCGCAAGAAAACCGTCGACCTCGTCAAACGCATGAAGAACGACATCAAGATCGAGTCCATGGCCCACCTTACCTGCGTCGGTTCGACCAAGCAGGAAATCGCGGCCGTGGTGGACGATCTCAAGACCCACGGCATGGAGAACGTGCTCGCCCTCCGCGGCGACCCGCCTCAGGGGCAGGAGACGTTCGAAGCGACCGACGGCGGATTCGCCCACGCCAACGAGTTGGTCTCCTTCATTCGCGACCGCCACGCGTTCTGCATCGGCGCGGCCTGCTACCCCGAGAAACATCCGGAATCGCCCGACGCGCAGACCGATCTCGACAACCTCAAGCGTAAGGTCGACGCGGGCGTTGACTTTCTGATTACTCAGTTGTTCTTCGCCAATGACGACTTCTTCGCCTTCCGCGACCGCGCCGCCGCCGCCGGCATCGACGTGCCCATCATCGCGGGCATCATGCCGATCCAGAGCGTCAAGCAGGTCAAGAAGTTCACCCAGATGTGCGGCGCCCGAATCCCCGACGACCTGCTCGAGAAGATCGAGGCCGTCGAGGACGATCCCGAAGCCGTCCGCCACGTCGGCAGCTACTACGCCACCGAGCAGTGCAACGCCCTGATCGACGGCGGCGTCGCGGGCATCCACTTCTACACCCTCAACAAGTCCACCATAACCCGCGCCATCTTCCAGCAGATCAAATCCCGCATCCAAGTGCCACACTGAGACACTGTTCCGCGGCAGCGCAGGGCATCAGGCTGGCGGATCGCCTTCGTCCGGTCCGAACAGCGCAAGATACAACACGATAGCCCACCCACCCAGTCCTATCGCCAGGTGAATCACCAACAACGCGCCCACGAGCACGCCAAACATGCGGGAAAACAGGCTTGGCGCAAACTCCATCGAGCATGCACAGACCAATCGTAATGCACCAGGTCACTGGAAACACGCTCTTGAACGTGCATTTCACCCAGGCAACCCTCCGATTGCGTTCAAACCTCAATCTCCTGGAAATGAATACAGTTGACCCCCCGGTATGCCAAGGGCGTAGTGCGTGTCGTCCGAGACGGTGGCCGAACCGCCGGTGCAGCTCGTGACGGTGTAATCGGCCGTCGGCGAGTCGCTGTTGTAATCGGTCCAGGTGGCGCTGCCGTAGTCCGGCAGGTGCGGCCAGTTCAGAGTGCGATCGCGCATCATGTGCCGCGTGCGGCCGCTGCCGCGGAACTCGCGGATCTTGAGATTCGTGACGCTGTTCTGGTCATGCACGCCGTTGGTCTCGAGCCAGTGACGCTGCGTGACGATACGCACTTCGGCCGCCTTGTTGTAGGTGAAGTGCGTACCGAAGACGTCGAACACCTTCGGGTCCGGCTCCGGAGTGAGAGGGACCTCGCGATAGACCTGCGCAACGTTGCCGGCCGCGTCGCCCTGCAGGGCGTACTCATAAACGACCCGTTCGAGCAGATCGCCGCCGGCGTTGCGTGTTTCCGAGTACATCAGCCGATTCGCCCGGTGACTCGCTGTCGCGTCCGCATCCACGTCGTAATGATACGTCGTTACGACCCAATTGAGCAAGTCGGCTTTGCTGCCCGATGCTCCCACGGTGACGGCCCGACTCGGCTATTCCAGCGTGCCCCCCCGATCCCCCGTAATTAACTCGTGGTTTCCCCGGACTATTCCATGTTGCGCAGCGGTGGACAAGCTCGGTCGCACCGCGGGTTGATTCTCTGCCACCATCCTGCCACGGCGGGTATTTGAGGAATCTTTGACCGATGTCTCGATTGTCGCAAAGCCTTACATACCAAGCAATTGCGCGAGAGAGGACTCGAACCTCTTCGGGAATCACGGGGAAAACCGCCAATTCTGGACAAGGCGCTGCAGAATCCGGTGCAGTCGGCGCACGAAACCGCACCCATGATCCCGAATTGGCCGCCGTCGTGGCCGCGTGGGCAGACCTGCCGGAAGCCGTCCGCGCGGGCATCGTGGCGATGGTCCGGGCGGCTTCCAACGGTGACGGGGAATGACGACCGATGGGACCCGCGCCGTCCAGAATCCGAACCAAGGGGTGGGCACGGTGAGCGGCGGGGCGTGTAAGTATTCCCTGCCACGAGCGGCTGGTTTTGGGGCATGAACCGAACGGAACTCAAGCAAGAGCTACAGCGGGCGGGAAAGTGGGCGGCGTTCGTGGACGAGCGGGACCGGCTGAAGGCGGACGGCGCCACACCGGGCGAAGCACGCGAACGGGCGTTGCTGCACGTGCTGGGCGACGGCGCCCACGCGGAGACGGGCGTTTCCGAAGCGGGACGGCGAAGTACCCCGGGATTCACGGTGCCAACGTCGCGACCGGGACTGCCGCACTCGGCACGTCGTTCCGTCGTGTGGGTGGCGGAAAACCTGTCGGTCGAGCACGTCGCCGTTGACGGGGCGCCCGATTCCCAAGCGGTTTCGATGTTGAATTGGGCTCGGAGTGGCCCGGGTGCGCAATCGGCGTTCTGGGATATCTGGGCGAAAACCGTGCCGACTCCCGCGCAGCTTGAGACGGAGAGCCGCTTTGCAGACGACGGGCGGACGCAATTCGCCATTCTCGATCAGTTCGCCGAGACGTGCGACGCCGAACGTGACACAGGGTAGGAATACTCCCGCGAAGGGGACGGCTCGCACCGCTCGCGCACGCGCGAGGGGCTGGCGGTGCCGAGGGATGGACGCGATTCGTGTCCGAGCACATCAATTCAGAGTGATTCCCGCGTATTCCCGGTGAATCGCCACCGCCCATCTGCTACAATGCAACTCGACACGTTCACGATGGGATTTGTAGGAGGCGCCAACATGACACGGTATGGGTTGATCGTTCTGGCAGGAGTGCTGTCCGGTGCGCCGGCACCGTTGGGGGCGCAGGTTGTACTCTACGTGGACCAAGACGCGCCGCCGGGGGGCGACGGGTTCAGCTGGGAGACGACGTTTGAGCAGGCGACGTTTGAAGGGCTCGGTGATCTGCCCGGCGGGACGTTTCAGAGCATAGGATACGGTGTCTCGGCCGATGGCAACGTCGTGGTAGGGGAGAGTGAATCGCAATGGGGGCCGGAGGCCTTTCGGTGGCAAGACGGCGTGATGTTCAGCCTGGGAGATCTACCGGGAGGACCGTTTAACAGCCAAGCGAACGCAGTGTCAGCTGATGGTAGCATCGTCGTGGGAGCGGGCCTCACAAGCACCAAGACTGAACCGCAGGTTTCCGATGCCGTGGTATGGTACCCCACCTTCATGATGAGCTTGGGGCATCACATGCGTGCCGAAGATGTATCTGCCGCCGGGACTGAGGTTGCCGGCTATGGGGCGAGTCCCAACACGGACACTGAGGCGTTTAGATGGGAAGACGATGCGATTACCTGGCTGGGCGATTTGCCGGGCGGGGCCTACCACAGCGAAGCCGCTGCGATCTCTTCCGATGGAACCGTTGTCGTAGGCACTGGTCACGTTCTGGCTGGGTCCGAACCGTTCAGGTGGGAGGGCGGCAAGATGGTCGGACTGGGCCACGTGCCGAGCGCGACGACCTCCAGTGGATACGGTGTCTCTGACGATGGATCTGTCGTTGTGGGAGGATCGCATACGGATCACGGTCAGGAGGCGTTTCGTTGGTCCGATGGTGTGATGACTGCGTTGGGGACTTTTCCCGATACAACAACCGTCGAGGCAAACGCCCGGGATGCGTCGGCAGACGGCACCGTCATCGTGGGCCGCGATATCGATGCCGCATTCATCTGGGACGAGATCAACGGGATGAGGAGAATCAGCGACGTGCTCGTAGCTGACTATGGCGTTGATCTTACTGGGTGGACCCTCGAGGACGCTTACGGCATCTCGGCGGATGGGCGGACGATTGTCGGCTACGGCACAAACACGAACGGAGACCAAGAGGCTTGGATCGCCAAGCTTCCCCCTTGTGACGAGGAAACGCCGTCGGTCGTTCACGGTAACGGTAGACCGAGCGAGACTCGCCCATTTTCCGGATACACTGATCCTCGTGCAGAAAGCACCACCGGGGAAAACCCGGACTTGGGAATCAACGAGGTGTTCATCCGCTTCAGCGAGCCTGTGAGGGCTGTTGGCGGCGGACCGCTCGTCCCTCAGTCATTCATCGTGTCGAGCACCGGCGGGGAAGCGCCCAAGATCGCCGATGTAGACATGACGAAAAACCCGCTTATCAAGGTCACTTTGGCGTCGCCACCCCCCTTGATGGAGTGGACAACCATCACCGCCGTCGTCGAGGACATGTGCGGCGATGCCATCGAGAGCCTGGGCGACCTGGGTCCGGGCATCGAGGAGCCGGATCGCATCGACTTCCTGTTCCTGCCCTGTGACGTGGACCAGAACGGCCAAGTGGGCCCGTTCGACTTGCTCCGGTTCCGCCAGATCGTCAACGGGATCTACGTCCCGACGCATGGCACCCTGGAGGACTACGCCGACACCAACCGCACCGGGGAGATCACGCCGTTCGATTTGCTAATGTACCGGCAGTTGATTAACGGAACCATCCCGGCCACTCGTCCCTGGGCAGGAGAAACTGCCAACCACGCTCAGCCGTAGTCACTCCCCGGTTGCAGGATAGGTTGGACCGTGGATGATGAGCGCAACGGGTGCGGGCGACGGCCCGTCGAGCGGACAGGGTGAACGCTGATGACTTGCACCTATGCAGCGGCGGCCCCCGTCCGGCCCGGACGATGGGTGCATCATGCCCGCGAACGCCGATCAGGCCGATTTCGACGACGACGGGTTCGGCGACGCCTGCGATGACGACATCGACGACGACGGCGTTCTGAATGATTCCGATTCGTGCGACTTCACGCCGATCGGCGCGACGGTTCAACCGGACGGCACCTTGCGATCCGATGCCGACGGCGATTGCGACGTTGACTTGTTCGACTTCGGCATCCTGCAACACGAATTCACAGGGCCGGTTCACCCTTAGATCGCTTTACGGGTACACAGAAAAATGCCGGATGATGCCATACAGCGACGTCGCGCTCAGCAACTACTTCGTCGGATCGCCGAACGACTTCACTTGGCGATCGATGCCCCGGGCGCTGCCTTTATGGGTCCAGACGACGTGAGGGAGCTATTTCAGTGCTTGGTCGGTTTCGGGTTGCGCGGCAGCGCGGCTCGTCTGGCCCGAGAGTATCGGGACGTGTGCCTGGGGTCCGAGTTCGATCGCCTGGTGAACACTTTTCGGGATTCTGACCCATCATTGTACGACATGATCCAGGTGAATTGCGGTCCGACTCGACAATTCGAACGCGCGGAAGACGAGGAAGTCTTCGTTGCGGGGCGCAGAGCACTGTTCTCGGGTTTCACCGATGAACTCTTGGTCGCCATCGACAACGGCTCTGTGGACGGCGACGGCGGGCAGGGCGGGGCTGACGACGGTGATGAATGGGTGACAGCATCACGGATTGTTGCGAAGCGGTATGTAACGAACGAGGGCCGATTGACGAAACTCGCCAAGAGGCACACATCGATTCGGCGTACAGCGACCGACGAAGATCGCAGGCGCCTGGACAACGACTCGATCCGGTACGTCTACAACGCGCGGCTGATCTACGAATTGACCGAAGGCGCTGCGAAAGACTGAGTTCCCTTTCTCGTGCCGGGCCACAACGCCGCAACGGAAAGTCACTTTCCGGCGATTTTCCATCCAGAAAAAACTGCCCTTCTACGCATCATAACAGCGTTTTTCGCGCGTACGTGCGCGGAAAGTGAGTTTCCGCCGACTTTCATCTTCTATGGTCCCGACGCCGGTCGCGCAACGGTGCGCGACCCGCGTGGAACTACATCGTGGAGCTTTTGACGGTAGGTGAAGTTGCCCAAGTGCTACGCCTTTCGCCGAGGCAGATCTTCAAACTGCGAGCATCGGGGCGTCTGCCCGACTGCGTCCGGGTCGGACGTAGCGTCCGTTGGCCCAAAGAGACGATCGACGATTGGATCGCGCGGGGGTGCCCTGCCTGCGATGAGGCGGGCACTACGCCGGGAAGGGGGGCCGGACGGTGACCTGCGAAAACAAGGCCCGCGCGCCGATGGTGACGGCGAACGCGGGCACACAGAAAAACGGTGTTCCCCACACGTTATCGAGTCGCACCCCGCACGTCCAGCGGTTCGATCCCGCCGTGCTCTGGGGGTTCAACTGGCGAGACCCACAATCCCCGTTTGTTCGGAGGACTTCCCGGCATCGTCGACCTTCGACGGTTCCCCTGTGTGTGTTGCACGGTTTGCGCATCGTCACGCGGCTGCCGGAGGGTTGCCCGCTCAGTTGGGACAACTGCCTGGAGGGCCTCACGGCGCTACGCGACATGGCGTGGACGCCGGGCGGGAATCTCTCGGCGCTTCTCGACCGGCTGGGTGTTTGCAACCAGTGCGTCGCGGACCTTCAAAGCCACCCACACGTCAAGACTCTGCGGAGGGCACAATGCACGATCCGCTAGATCAACGGCGCCTCGAGCGCGCCCGTTGGCCCGAGAATCGGGGGAGTAGCCCCGGCGACTCCGGCGGGCCAAGTCCCGAAGACGGGACGGACACGAGTCGGAATATGCGGCGTTGCGCGGTCGTGACCGTTGGGGATGTGGCGCCCGAACCGATTCACTGGCTGTGGCCGATGCGGGTCGCCATGGGCAAGGTGACGCTTCTCGTTGGAGACCCGGGCTTGGGCAAGTCGTTTGTCACGCTGGACATGACCGCGCGGGTGACGACGGGGCGCGATTGGCCGGACATGATCGGCATCGGCGGGCCGGAACCGGCTGACGTGGTGATTCTGAGCGCTGAAGACGACGTTGCTGACACCATACGGCCGCGGCTCGACAAGCATGAGGCCAACGTAGATCGTGTCCACGTCATTCAATCGGTGATGCTGTCAGGGGACTACGCCGACGAAGGGGCGCCGACCGA
>JAJDDR010000390.1 GCA_029260255.1 Phycisphaerae bacterium | reverse complement strand
GCGGCGATTTCGTCTTAGACGGTTCATCCACCGTGTTAGACGCCAACAACGTGGAGCGCGGGCAGATTCTCGCCGGGCTCGACAGTGACTACGCTGTGGTCTTGCCGGACGCCTACCTGGCGACGTTCACCTACCGCGTGTCGACCGACGCCCTCGGCACGTTCGTGATCGATGTCGCGCATGACGAGGACAATGGCGACCAGACGTTCCTCATCGGTGCGCGGATCGACGACAAGATTGAAGTGGCCGCCGCGACGCCAATCGTGGTCACGGTAGTGGACAGCTCGGATATCCGATCAGCAAAGTAAGTCTACCACGCAACTGCACGCCGCCGGGCGCAGCCCGCGTTTACTTCCGCCTTCACGCCCGGCGGGTTGGGTGCCATCCGGCTTGGTGTTCGCGGACGCAACGCTCCGCCCCGTACACGCTATCCTGATAGTGCCACCGGTGTCCCCAGGCGGACGACACACCGGGCGGGCACACCGACCGGGCAACGGCCGCCACTCCACTTGCGGCGCGAAGGACCGGGCGCCCGGCTTCGCCCGAGACCGCATTTGTGCGAGACGGCTGACTTGTGGGGACGTTTGGGCGCCCCTACGATTGGGCGTGCGGTATCGACCGTGCGTAACGGATCTCACCGCGCCGGAGTTTCGCGATTGGACAACGGCAAGCGTAATCGCCCGAGCGAGCGTCTTCTCACGTTGCTCGCCTTCGTTTCCTTCGCAGGGTGCGTGGTGAGCGTACCGCCGTTACCGGATGAGTCCCCCGCCCGGTTCGCCGTTGTCATCACCAACCAGAGCGATTTTCTCGTCAACGTGCTCCTGGCGGTTGCCGCGGGCCAGGAGCTCACGTGGGCGGTTCCGGTCGGTCCGCACACCTGGGATTCGCTCATTCTGGATTGCGATGTCGATCAGGTCACGCCGATCGGTGCTCTGGTCACCGATCCGTTGGGCGAATCCGATGGGCTGGAGATCGACTTCTCCGAGCCGCCGTTTGTCGGTGGGCTGGACTTCGATTGCGGCTCCATCATTGCGGTTGCGATTGAGAATTCGACCCGTGGCGTAACGTCGCGGCCCATCTCGGCGAGCGCGCGTACGACGAACCGCGCGACGCGTTCCGCCGAGACGTCCGGCTTCGCGCCTTCGGCGGAGACGGGTTTCATCCTGCTCGACGCTTCGGCTCCGGCGGGCGTGCCGGTGCGGATCAACTTCGGCTGGGAGGGCACGGACTCGCGGGTTTTCCAATCGTCGTTGACTTTGAGCGGGCGGGAGACGCAGTTCGGTGCCTTGCTGACGTGTCCGATCAGTCGATTCACGCTGGGGCAACTCGACGACTCATCCACCGCGGGTGCCGTGCTGATCAACTCGGAGGACAGGATCGATGCTCCCGCGGCGCTGCCCGACGAGCCGGTGCCGTGTGGCGGTGTGATCGAAATGCGTCTGGTGGTGTCGTCCGATGAACCGACGGGCTACACGCTTACCTTGAGCCGTACGGAAGCGGGCGACGAGCAGACCGGCAACATGTATGACGACATCCGCACGCTGCTGGAGGCGGAAGGGCTGGCCGACCAGCCGAGTAGCCTGCTGTCGTTGTTGCCGCCGCCTGTTGTCGGTAACGAGAACTAGTGTTCATGACCGACGATCCGGTGGATCATCAACACAAGGGTGCCCCGTCGATTTAGTTGGCACGGGTTTTGAGTGTCGATGTTCATGGGAGCGCGGTGTGGTGGGGCGGTTGGAGAGCGACGCAATTGCGGGGAGGCAATGAGCATGAGCGGACGGAACCAGCCGCTTCCCAGAGCCCGGCCACGCATCAGGCAAGAGCGACCGATAGTACGCCCTCCGGAACGTGTTCCCGCTCGGCGGGCGCGTGCGCCTGGGGACCGGAGGCTCCCCACTGAGGCTGCGGAGAGGCCGTTGAATCGCACCATTCCAGGTACTGCCGCACCCATGTCGAGCCCGCAGACGCTGCGGATCGCGGGCTTCGTCCGCACTCCCCCTGGCCGACACACGCGATATCCTCTTCCCGGTCGATCGGATCCTGCATGACGATCGTCTCCTCAGTAGCCTGATATCCGGCTTGCGAGCCCCCAAACCCGTGTCCCACATCTTGTCGGCAGGGGAGGTTGCCGGAGTTTTGCCGATTTCAAGGCATTGCGAGATTCCTTGAAGTGTGAGTGCCAAACCACTAGACTATGTGTTGGGGAAGGCGCTCGCCATGCGTACGCCAGGCGACGACCGGACAAACAAGCGTCACAGTTACGGATGGCCCGTCCCTCCGGGGGCGGTCGTTTGGCCGTCCGTCGTGAGGCATCGTTCCGGCCCCGCTTGGCTGCCCCCAGCGGCAGAGATGACGGATCAGACGCCGAGGAGGTGCCTCGTCCGCGCTATTGAACGACGCGAGAAATCAGAGCGAGGGGAAACGATGCGAAGCAGACTGTCTACAATCGTGCCTTGGGCGTTGGTGCTGGGGAGTTTCGGTCCCGCCGCGTTCGGACAGGTCGTCCGGGTCGCGCCAATCGTAAAGCAGACGCCGACCTCCGCCGGCAGCGAACGGTTCGCCGGAGCGACGCCACCCGCGTCAGCCGCGCGCATCAACCCGGCCTCCACGTTCTACATCGAGATCTGGGCGACGAACGTCGCGCTACCCCTCGACGGCCTGGCGTGCGTGTACGTTGACCTCGCGTACGACCGGACGGACCTGATGGATTCCGTTTTGCCCGCCACCGACAGCCCGCTGTTCCCCAACGACGCTGTGGCCCCGGTCTTCAACGACCTCACGGGCACGGTCGGTGATACCGGCGGTTGCCAGAGTGCGCCGGCAATCACCAATCTCGGCGTAAGCGAATGGGTGCTCGTCGAGACGATTCAGATGACCGCGGTCGGCCTTGGCGGACCGATCATCATGTCGTTGGCCGACGCCAACAACATCTTCGCGGGCACATCGATCGTCGGGCAACTGACCAACGTTGCCCCCATAGACATCGACTTCCAAACCCGAAGCTTCCAGATCGTCGAATGCCTCGTCGCCGCGGATTGCAACGACGGCGTCGCATGCACCGTCGATACCTGTAATATCTCCAACGTTTGCGTGAACACTCCGACCAACAGCCTGTGCGACGACACGCTGTTCTGCAACGGCGCCGAGACCTGCGACGCGCTGCTCGACTGCCAGGCCGGCACGCCCCCGGCCCTCACTGACGGCGTGATTTGCACCGACGACACCTGCGACGAACTCCTGGACGTCATCGTCCACACGGCCAACAAC
>JAJDDR010000389.1 GCA_029260255.1 Phycisphaerae bacterium | reverse complement strand
TCTGCTTCCAGGCTGCTTGCCGCTCCGTGGCTCGTGCATGCTGCGCTCGCCAATAGTGTGCCTGCTGGCGAAGCTCGGTTTCCAGGCTACGGCCTACGGCATCCTCAACGAGCATGCCAGCAGGGTACCGGCTCCGCCGGTGCGTGTTCAGCCCCCGCCATCGAATCCACGCGACGCCCCGGATGCGAACACGGGTTCACTGAATGCTTACTCTCGGAGAATCTCAGAAACGGCGTAACTCCTTTCCAATACATCGGTTATCGAATTGGATCGATCAGCTCGACACGCCCCGGATCACAAGAAACTGGTCAAAACTGCGCCGCGTGCGCAAAGCCCATTTTGCACCCTAAGTTACTACGAACAAACGACTTAAGCGCAACGGCAAACCGCGCCAATTTTTTTCCGGTTCAGAGCCCCCGTTCGTCCCGCGTCGCGAAACGTCCGTGACGAAACGAAGCCATTTTCCAGGGTCACTGCAATATGTCCTGCTTTTTACGATGTCACGGGTCAACCCCGCACGCCCCGCCGCCGTCACCCGGCGAATCGCGTCATCCGCAACCCAGCACTTCCGCTAATTTCTCGCCAGCAAACGCCCGATCAATCTGCTACAATCGCATGGGAAGAGACGGTTGAACGCCGCAAGGTAGTGGACAGGAACTGCGATCGCGGCAAGGAATTCCATCAACCGGCCCATGACGAATGTCGCCTCGGGAGCAGCATTTCCGAAGCGATGCTCGCCATCGGCCCGTGGGATGATCGGGTGTCTGAGTCAGAATCCCTCGCCAGTGCGCAAGAACTCATCGGCTACCGGTTTAGAGACCCCGAGCTGCTCCGGCAGGCGCTCACGCACGCCTCGATCGCGGACTCGCGGCTGCTCAGCAACGAACGCCTCGAGTTTCTCGGCGACTCCGTCCTCGGCTTGGTTGTGTGCCACGAACTGTACAGCCGCTTCCCCGACGAACTCGAGGGCGAACTCACCAAGCTCAAGTCCGTCATCGTCTCGCGGAAGGTATGCGCGGAAATCGCCGATCGCCTCGGGCTCACGCCGCTGCTCATTCTCGGCAAGGGGATGAACAACCGCGACCGCATCCCGACGTCGCTTAGGGCGGCTGTTCTCGAATCCGTCATCGCCGCCGTCTTTCTGGACGGAGGATACGAAGCGGCCAGAGACTTCGTGCTCGAAAACGCGGAGTATTTTATCGAGCAAACCGCCAGCGCCGAGCACGAGCAGAATCACAAGTCCACGCTGCAGCAGTTTGCCCAGAAACGTCTGGCATCGACGCCGCACTATCTCCAACTCGATGAGCAGGGTCCGGACCACAGCAAGTGCTTCGAGATTTGCGTCAGCATCGGCAATCGCCGATTCCCTGCCGCGTGGGGGCCCAGCAAGAAAGAAGCCGAGCAGAAGGCCGCCATGAACGCTTTGGTCGCCCTGCAGGTCGATGGACACAGGGTCGACGGGGGCGCCGCAATCGATACAGTGGACGATGACGATGCCTGACCCGAGCGCGCTCATCCGCCATGCAGCTTCGCTTCTTCATCTTCGCTCCGCTTCTGCTTACCGGCTGCATTGCGCCGACACCGTACGCCGATGCGCGGAGACGAACCGGGATGGTCTACATTCTGCCCGGCATCGAGGGCCGCAGCCCGGCCAATGAGAGCATCGCCCGCGGACTCGTGCTCGGCGGCGTCCTTGGTGAGGTGAAGATCTTCGACTGGACAACGTGGACCGGCACGCTCGGCTGGTACATACACTTGGCCGACGTCGAGCGAAACAAGATCCAGGCCACGCGGTTGGCCCGTGCCATCGTGCGGCACCGCAAGAGACACCCCGACGGTCCGGTCTACCTCATCGCTCATTCAGGCGGCGCTGAGATCGCTCTGTCGGCCACCGAGTTGCTCCCGAGGAGCCTGCCGGTGGAGGGCGTCGTTCTCCTGGCCGGCGCCGTGTCACCACAGCGCGATCTGACGGACGCGCTCCAGCGGACGCGCCGCGGCATCTGGAACTTCCATTCACCCTACGATGTCGCGTTCTTGGTCCTCGGCACGGCGATCTTCGGTACGAGCGACCGTCAACACTGTTCGGCCGCCGGCGCGGTCGGCTTCGAGCTCCCAGGTCATGCGACGGAGGAAACGGCGCGACTCTACGCACGTCGACTCTTTCAGATTCGCTACGATTGGTCCATGGCGCGTGACGGTAACCCGGGCACGCACTCGGGTTGGACCCACCCGCGGTTTGTCGCCAAGTGGCTCGCCCCGATCATCCGCGATCAGGTTTCCCGACCCGCACGCCCCGTCATCCCCGCCACAAGAAAACGCCGTTTCCAACCCCGTACAGGGGCGCGCGATTCAAGAACGGAATTCTACAGATCAGACCTGACGTTATTGCCGTGCGGGGACGCTGCGCGCCGGATCCGTCGCCAACGGCAATGGTCGCGCGCCGCTCGGGACGCGCGTCATGGAAAAACGAAGCCGGTGTCACGTCAACTTCATTCCGCGGCGACGCTCACGCATCGAACCCGTACTCGCTCCAGCGGCGGGTGACCTTCTCGACGACGGCCTCCGACATGCGGATGAGCGGTGGGTACTCGCGGTAGATGCCTTCGCCGGACATGGTGCGGGTGGCGTCGATCCCGATCTTCGCGCCGGAGCCTTCGTAGGGGGAGGCGTGGTCGAGTATGTCGACGGGGCCTTCGACGATCATGGTGTCGCGGCGCCAGTCGACGTTGGCGCACATGTGAAAGAGGACATCCTGCTCGTCGTGAACGTCGACGTCTTCGTCGAGGACGACGATCATCTTGCAGAAGGACATCTGACCCGCGCCCCAGATGGCGTTGATGACTCTGCGGGCCTGGTGCGCGAAGACCTTCTTGATCTTGACGAACGCGCAGTTGTGAAACGCGCCGAACATCGGCAGCGAGTAGTCGATCACGTCGGGGATCAGCATCTTGAGCAGCGGGAGGAAGATGCGCTCGGTGACCTTGCCGAGATAGTAGTCCTCCTGCGGCGGCAACCCGACGATGGTAGCGGGGAAGATCGGATCGCGGCGATGCGTGATCGCCGTGACGCGGTAGACCGGGTACTTGCCCTCCATCGAGTAGTAACCGGTGTGGTCGCCGAACGGGCCTTCGGTGATGGTCTCGTGCGGCTCGACGTAGCCTTCGATGACGATCTCGGCGTTCACCGGCACCTGCATGTCGATGGTCTTGCACTGAACGAGATCGATGCCGCCGTTGTTGAGGAACCCGGCGAAGAGCAACTCGCTCATATCCGGCGGCAGCGGGCAGGTGGCCGCGTACGGCAGAACGGATTCTCCGCCAAACACGATCGCCAGCGGCATCTTCTCGCCGCGGGCTTTGTAACCGCGATGGTGACGCGGGCCGTCGTGATGTACGTGCCAGTGCATGGCCGTCATCTTGGGCTCGAAGATCTGCACGCGGTACATGCCGACGTTGCGATCACCGGTGTCGATGTCCTTGGTGTAAATGCCGGCGAAGGTGATGTACCGCCCCCCGTCGTCAGGCCAGCATTGGATGGAGGGGAGTGTCAGCAGGTCGGCATCGTCGGTGTGGACCACCTCCTGGCAGATGCCGCGTTTGACTATCTTGGGACCGAAGTTGGCCAGCTTCACGAGATCGGGGAGCTTCTTCATCTTGTCCATCAAGCTCGTCGGGATCTGCGGTTTGACGAGTTGCTCGATGCGGCCGGCGAGTTGCTCGAACGACTCGCAACCGAGCGCGATGCGCATGCGCTCGTACGAACCGTAGAGGTTGATCCCCAGAGGGATGTCGCTTCCCTTGACGTTTTCAAAGAGCAGGGCGTCTCCGCCCCGGCCGCCGTGGACTCGGTCGAACGCGGGCGGTGGCGTGTCGCCGGCGGCGGGTGCCTTGCTGACGCGGTCGGCGATTTCGGTGATTTCGAGCACGGGGTCGACCTCGACGCCGACGCGTTGCAGTTGCCCGCGACGGTCGAGTTCGTCGATGAATGAGCGCAAGTCGGGAAACGCCACGATGTGATTACTCCTTCCGACGCAACAGCGTCAAACGGTCGAACGTCATGCTGAGCACAGCGAAGCATCTTGCTGCGAATTCAGCGAGATTCCTCGCTCTGCTCGGAATGACAATGCCTGGCATTTCCACCCCGCTTACCCTGCTAGCCAAAGCGCCCGCGGAACTTCTCAGCGGGGTACTTCACTGCGTTCTTCTTCATCTTGTCGGTGAGCGCGGCGGCCAGGTCAATGTCCATGGTGCTGGCAAACGAGAGGACGTACGCCAGGATATCGGCGATCTCCTCCCGGACCTCGGCCATCTTGGGCTCGTCGGCGCGAACCTCGCCGAGTTGGTCGGTGCGCAGCCACTGGAAGTGTTCCATGAGTTCGGCCGCTTCGATGGCGATCGAGGAGGAGAGGTTCTTGGGATCGTGGAACGGCTGCCAGTCACGCTCGTCGACGAATACTTCGATGAGTTCCTTGAGCTCGGCGATGGTGGCGGTCGCGTCGTCGCGGCCGTGCGTGTGCCGAGCCCGTGTGCCGCGTACCGCGTGTTCGTCCAGGATGGCGGCGATGCCATCGGGAGTATCGACCGCGTGAAGATGTTGGACGCTGGTACCGCGGTGGGCTTTCATCGACGCGACGATGCCTGCCCAACTCTTGCCCGCGATCACGATCGGTCGCGGCGGGATGAAGCCCTTGCTGACGAACTCCCAGACGATGGCGAGCTCCGACAAGGTTCCGGTTCCGCCGTCGAGGACGACGTAGCCGCCGCTTGCCCGCATCATGGTTTCGATGCGGGTCAGTATGTCCGGCGCGGGCAGGATCTCGTCGAGGTACGCGTTCGGTTCGAGCGGTCCGCGGGCGTTGCGTATGGATTCCGGGCAGGTGACGCCGATGGTCGTGCCGCCTGCTTCTCTTGCGCCCTTGGCGGCCGCCAGCATGGTGCCCGCGTATCCGCCGTTGAGCACCTCAAAGCCGCGCTCGGCCAACCGTCCGCCAAGATCGTAGGCGAACGTGAAGGCTTCGCCGCCCTCCTCGGCGGAGTAGCCGCCGAAGATGGCGATGGTCCTCGTGCTTGCGGAAGGACCGCGTGCGGATGACGGGCTTCTCATGGACATTCAACCTCCGAGCGTGTCGCGGCGCCATTATTCCACGTGCGGACGGATCAGCAAGCCGAAATACACGACGCTCCAGGCGATCATCGCCAGAGAAATCCATCGCCGCCGACCTTGGACACACCGTGGCAGGAGCAAGGTGAACAGAATCGGCAGATAATCAAGTGAGTAGCGGTTGTATCCGCGCTGCGCCCAACCCGTGCTGTGATAGACCATCAGCGCCGCGTACATCAGCACCGCGGCTGCCAACAGGGCGAGACGATTCTTGTCGGACACGATGCGTCGGAGGTCGGCGAACACCCAGATGAGCAGCGGCGTCGTCCACCAGATGCCCGTGCCCATGTAGTTCCCGCGCAAGTGTTGCTGGCCGACGCTGTTGACCAGGGTCGTACGTATTTCGGGCAGTCCGATGTTGGTGTAGTAGAGGTTGCGCCACAAGTACCGCGCCGCGAAGATACCGTGCAGCCGAGCGTCGACGGCCATCGAGTCCGTGCGCGCCGGGTTCTTGTCGTCGGCGGCGTAGATCAACATGTACCCCGTCTCGAACGGATCACGGAACTTGAGCGCGTTCAGCATCAGCGGCACGCCCCCTGCGACTACGCCGATTGCGCACACGGCAGCCATGCGCTTCCACCGCGCCGCGGGCACCGAGCCCGTCCATCCGGCAAATGCCAGCGGAATAAAGAGCGCTACGCTCAGTTGCCGAGACCAAGCGGCCACCAGCAAACCCAACCCGAGCAACCACAGTCGCCTCCGCCCGAGATACTCGATCAGGAAGATCAGACCCCCGATCATCGCGAGTGTCTGATTCACGAAATACGGTGCGGGCGTACGGATCGTCCGCTCCAGCACCGGCCAGGCTGACGTACCGCACACGAGCGCAAGAGTCAGCACCGTCGCCCAAACCGGCGACTTCGCCAATCTGCCGAACAGAACGTAAGCCAGCCACGGAACTTGCGCGGCAAGAAGCAGGACCATGAAGTACGGGACCCCGCCGAACAACGGGACGACCGCGGCGGAAATGAACGAGAACATCGGCGGAAAGTGACTGTAGGCCTTGCCGTCCTTGAACGCGGTATCCCACTTGCGATCCGACAGGTCCAACCGCCCGTTCCACCAGGCAGCCGCCTCTTCAGCCTGCGGATTCTGGATGAACCCCGGTCGCACGAGTTTGGCCTCGTTCAGGCCGAGGGCGATGAGGTAAACCGTGAACAACCCGAGCCAATAGCCGCGACGATCCGTGTCAACCATGGCCGCCCGCCCGAGTCCGAAGCGCGGCCACACCCGCCGGGGGGTGAGATGATGAAACCGGAGGCGAAGAGACTCGAATTCTCGACGTTCGCATTACGCAGCCGTTTCGCCACGAGAACATAAGGCCGAACCGTCACTTGGAGCCTACCAGGGCCGATCCGCTGTTGCAACTATGGCGTGTTTGGCATGTGATTTCGCCGTAAACATTCAGTGAACCCGTGTCATCTACGGTGCGGCTTTGGCGTGGAGCTTCTGGCGGAAGTGCTTTTGGAGTGGGTAGAGGTAGACGCGTTTGACGGGTAATGGGTGGCGGTGGCGGCGGTCGAGCTGGCCTCGCCCTT
>JAJDDR010000388.1 GCA_029260255.1 Phycisphaerae bacterium | reverse complement strand
CGACGAGCCGAAGATGTCCATCCCGTAAGGACCGCTGTCGTGACCTACCATATCAGCGGTGACGGCCATCACGATGTTCTGCCCCGCGTGGTCCTGCACGAACGCCCGACTCCCCCACCGCCCCTGTTCCTCCCGGTCGAACGCGCAGAACTTGATCGTCGCGGGCGAACGGTAGCGCGACAGCACGCGCGCCGCCTCCATCACCATCGCGGTCCCCGTCCCGTTGTCGTCGGCGCCCGGGTTGTTCACCGAGTCGAAGTGCGCCCCGACGACATAGATGTCCTCCGGCGTGTCGACTCCTTCCAGCGTGGCCACGACGTTGTGGTACGTCGTGCCACTATAGACGAAAGGATCGAGCTCGACGGACAGATTCGGCTGCGCCGACATCTCGTGGAAAATGTTGTCCCGTGCCAGGTTATGCTCGGGACCGAATCCCCGATTGTCGCCCATATACGTGTACAGCAGATCCTGATGATAGTGCGTATAGTTCTCAAGGCTGACGTCCGCCGCGATGACCTCGGCGGGAGACGCCGCGACGGCTTCACCCGGCGGAATCACCAACGCACCGATGCCGAAGCAGACGGCGAACGCCCCCAACACGCGGGCGCACGATAACGATGAACGCATAAGCTGATCTCCTCCGGGTGAACGGTTGCAGGCAGGTTCCTTTTCCCAGCCCGAAAACTCGAGAGCGATTGTAGCGGTTCCCGGGCTTATCAATCAACACGCGCCAAGCTCCGCCAACCGCCTAGGGAAGTGAGTACAACCGCTGCAAAACGGCAAAGTCCGCGAAATCCGCATCACCATCGCCGTCGAGGTCCGAAATCCCGCACCCGAGGGCGACAGGACCTCCGTTCGGACCGGTCATGCACGCGCCGAACGCCGCGACATCGATCAGATCGACGCGGCTGTCACAATTGAAGTCACCCGCCAGCGAAGAACCGTTCGCCCGCAACAGAAACGCTCGCGCAGTGGCGACCGTCGGCGCGGTCATCCCGCCCACCGTCGCCCAGCATTCGCCGATGCGCACCAATCCCCGATGATCCATCGTCGCCGCGTGTTGTCCAAGAGCGGTCAACTCCGACCGCTCGTCCGTCAGCGGATCGAATGCGATCACCT
Organism: Phycisphaerae bacterium; assembly: GCA_029260255.1. Lineage (GTDB taxonomy): Bacteria > Planctomycetota > Phycisphaerae > UBA1845 > UBA1845 > OFTM285. The sequence goes on along the minus strand of JAJDDR010000388.1, from coordinate 3,182 downwards.
GATCGAGCGGCTGGGACGGAACGCCGTTGTATCCGATGCCGCTGATGTTGTACGTGTTGTCGGTCCCGCCGACGAGGAGCATGCGGCCGTCCAACGTTCCGCCCTGAGAACCCGCCGCCCGATACGCCGGTGATCCCGGGTGCGCCGCCACCTCGGTCCACGCGATCGTCGCGATCTCACCGGCCCCCAGCGGGTCGATGATGCCGACGAACATCCGCGCGGAAATCGGGAATTGCGGGCCGATCCGCGCGCCGTCCATATACACAATGCGATTCCCGATCACCGTCCCCGCGTGCCCGAACAACCCCGGCAGCGGCGCGGGGATCGGCGTGGCCTGGATCCACGCGCCGGTTTGCGTGTCGTAGATCTGCACGTTCGAGACGTTGCTGTTGATCGGCCCGTGCCACCCGCTTACCAGATAGATGTACCGATCCTGATAGACACCCGTGACGGTATCGTCCACCTCGCGCGGCACATCGGCGAGTTGCACGTACGCGTCGCCCGCCGGGTCGTACCGGAACAGCCGCGGCTCGGTCACTTCGCCCCCGACGGCCGTGTACCCGCCGAGCAGATAGACCTCGCCCGCAACAGCGACAGCGTTTGCGCCGATCTTCGCACGCCCGTTGAGCAGCGGAGCGTCGGCGATCGGTTCCCAACCCGTCCCCGGAATGGTGAGTTTGTACGATGCACTCGTGATGGTCTGGGGATTGGTGGGCGTGCGGATCCCCATGAAGGAAAACACCGTCCACGTACCATCGCCGTTGTCGACCGACGTGACCGCGTTGTTGGACACGGGAAACGGCAGCGGCGCCAGCTCGATCCACGCCGCGTCGGCCGTCGCGCGAGGCGCCCATACCGGAAGGAGAACTGCCATCACCGGCAGCGCAAAGCGATAAGTGAATCCCGCCCGGCCCATAACGCGAGTCTAGTGACCCGGTCGAGCCGTTGCAAGATTGTTCTATGATGACGCTGCCGCACGAGCGCATCCCGAGGAGAGTGGCGACTCTCGCGAGCGGCGGACCGCAGCGGCCGGGTAGGCACGTTGCCAGCCGCTCCAGTCATTCGATGCGAATCACCGACTCGAAGCGAGCTGCGTACCTGCCAATGCCACCCGGAATAGGATACACGCCTCCTGCCGCGCGCGCGTGCGAGGGCGGGACCGGCACGCCCCGACCCCGCTCCCTGCACCCGCTACCACCCGGAATCGGCGAACCGGGTTCAACTTCAGTGCGCCGCCGCCGTCTCGCGCTCGTGTGCCCCGACCAGCATGATCGACGAAACGAGATCGATCGCCTCGAACCAGTCCCTCTCGACCTGTGTGTTCCAGCCGTCGACCTTCATCTCCGACATCACCGCCACCAGCGTGTCGCGTACGACCGGATACTGCTCGGGTTGCGTGCCGAACTCCGCGTGACGAACGCCCATGTCCTTGAGCGGTTTCTCGAGCTTCTGCGGCGAACGCAGCCCCTGCACCACAAACACAAGAGAAGCCAGCAGCTTCCTCTTCTGCTCGGCCATGTCGTCCGGAAACATCGACCTGACTTCAGGGTGATTCGCGAAGAGCATCGTGTAGAAACGGTTGACCAGTTCCTCGCCGCGCGGAGCCAGTTGTCGGAAACTCTCTTCCACGCGTTTGATCTGTGCTTGATCCACGTCGCATACCCCTTTTCCCAGAGAACATCGTTGACCGTTGGAATCTCCCGTCTCAGCCTACGATACCCACTGGCAAAAGACAGGAGGGCGATCGGCGTGCCGCGAGCGGGCCATAATGACCGCGCACCAACGAGCGCCGGCCCGCGCACACCTCGCCTGGAATCGACCGACCGTCGCCGGTAACATGCCGCTCGCTGATACAAGGACGCCGCACGCCCGCAAAGACCTGGAGCGATAATCGTGTATCTTCGAAGAGCGCTCCGCCGAACGATTCCCCCACTGTTTCTCTGGGCGAACAACCTGCATCGCCGCTTGCTCGGCGTGTTGTTCGCGGCGATGGGTCCGAACGCCGCGTATTCGGTCTCCGGTTTCCTCGCGCGAATCCTGTACCGTCTCACGACGCCCCTCCGCGTTCGCAGCGAGAGGCAGTGTCGCTTGGCCCTGGGAAACGAAGTCTCCGACGAGCGCATCGCCCACGTCGCCGAACATTCCTTCGTGCATCGAATTTGGAACCTCACCGATCTGATCCTCGCCGACCGCCTGCTGCACGCGGGAACCTATCCCAAGTACTGCGTGGGATTGCCGGAGCCGCACCTGAGCCGCGCGCTCGACATCAGACGCCGCGGGCAAGCCGCGATTTTTCTGTCCGCCTACTACGGACCGTTCGATCTACTGCCGGTGTTTCTCGGGTTCCAGGGCGTTCAGGCGGGCGTGGTCTACCGCGTACACGCCAACCAGGAATTCGACGAATACCGCCGCCGAATCCGGGCGCGAAGCGGTTGCGAGATGATCCCGGTCGAACGAGCCCTCCGTCGCCTTCCGGAAATACTCGAATCAGGCGGAACCGTGGCCATCATCGCCGATCACCACGCAGAACGGCGCGGGATCCCGGTCACGTTCCTCGGAATCCCAACCATGGCTCTGAGGACCGTGGGAATACTCGCGTGTCGCTACGGAGCGGAGGTCGCGGTGGCCGGAATTCGGCGAACGCCGCGCGCGTTCCGATTCGAGGTGGACGTGCAGGATACCATTAAGCCGCCCGACTGGGCGAAAGAAGAGGACCCCGTAAGGTACATCACCGAACGATACCTGCGCGCGCTGGAGCGAATCGTCCTCCGCGATCCAACACAGTACGTGTGGGGGCAGCCTCGGTGGGGTGAGGAGTTGGCTCGCCGACTGACCGAAGCCGGCGAGCCGAACATGATCAACGACTAACTGGACGACGATACGCCAATCAATGCATCGATGAACTCGCCGGAAGAGCCTCCGACGCTGTCAAACTCATCGAGGAAAAGATCCTGTGCAAAGATCGTCGAGGCAAACGGCATCCCAACCAGGAACGCCACCAGACCGGCCGTGTACAGGCGCATTCTCTTCATAGTTATCCCTTTCTTCGCATCCTTGCGGCGCCCCCCGAAACGCACCGGGGCTGATTCCTGCCGCGTACGCGGAAAACGATAGACCAACCGGACGTCAAGTCAAGGGAAGCCCGCCCAACGACGAGGCCGCGACAAGCCGTTTGCCCGAGC
>JAJDDR010000387.1 GCA_029260255.1 Phycisphaerae bacterium | reverse complement strand
CACCGGCGCGGTCGACCACCGCGACATCCCCAAATACCTGGGCGCCATGGACGTGGCCGTCGCGCCGTTCCGTTCCATCGAGGGGTTTTACTTCTCGCCCATCAAGCTGTTTGAATACATGGCGGCCGGTAAGTGTATCGTGGCCAGCCGCCTGGGACAGATCGAAGCCGTCATCGGCGACGGTGAGGAAGGGCTCCTGTGCGGCGCCGACGACGTCGATGCGCTCGCCACCGCGATTCAGAGCGCCCAATCGGATGCCGAGCTGCGTAAACGGCTTGGTGCGGCCGCGCGACGGCGCGTCGAGACGCAATTCACCTGGGCACGCGCCGCGACCGAGACGGAGGAGATCGTCGCCGGCGCCATAGGCGGCGGTCCGCCGGAGCCCGGCTCCGCACGCACGTGCGCGGCGACCGACAAGGGAGCCCGATAGCCGTGTCAGATTCAGCGACGAAAGCTTCGGACGGAATGCGCGTCGGTTATTTGTTACGCATGTACCCGCGCTTCTCTCAGACGTTCGTGGTCAACGAAATCCTGGAACTCGAGCGCCAGGGCGTCGATGTCAGCATTCTCTCCTTGAAGAAACCGACCGACGGGCGTTTTCATGAGTCGCTCAGCCGGGTCAGTGCCCAGGCCGAGTACGCGGCGGAACGATTCCTGGAGTCGCCCGCCAAGATGCGTACGGCCCACTGGGGCGTGTTTCGCGGGAGCCCCGTCGCTTACGCGACCGCGTTCGGCTCGGCCGTGCGACACTCCGGCGCCAATCTGACCGACTTCAAGCAAGCGGCGCTCGTCCTGCGTTGGGCAAAGAAGCGCAAGCTGGAGCACGTGCATATCCATTTCGGCACCAACGAAGCCAGCACCGCGTACCTGGCCAACCGGATGGGCGGTCTGCCGTACAGCATGACGCTGCACGCGTTCGACATCTTCCGCGACACCGTTGACCGCGCGCTCCTGGCGCGCAAAATCAACGCCTCGCGTTTCACGGTCACGGTAAGCGAGTACAATCGCCGCTTCATGGTGGAGAACCTGCCGGGCGTCAACCCGGACAAGATCCGCGTCAACTACAACGGCATCGATCTCGACGCGTTCAACGCGCCCGGTTCCGAGCGCGTCGCGAACACGATCGTGGGCGTCGGGCGACTGATCGAGAAGAAGGGGTTCATTCACCTCGTGCGTGCCGTCGCAAAGCTCCGAGACAAGGGCGTGGAGGTGCGTTGCACGATCGTGGGCGACGGGCCGCAGAAAGACCTCCTCAAACGCGAGATCAAGCGGCTCGACGTACGCCGGCACGTGAAACTTGCCGGCGGTTTGAGTCAGGCGCGCGTGCGTGATCTGATGGCCGAGTCGATGTGCACGGTCCTTCCCTGCGTACATGCCAAGGACGGGAACGTCGACGCTTTGCCGACCGTACTCCTCGAGGCGATGGCGTCGGGTTGCGTCTGCGTGAGCACGAGGGTCTCCGGTGTTCCGGAGATCATCGAGCACGAGCGCAGCGGCATCCTCACCGAACCTGACGACGACACCGTGCTCGTCGAGCCCATCGCCCGCATCCTCCAGGACGCGGCGTGGCATCAACAGTTGTCGCGTCGCGGGCGCGAACGGGCCGAGGAGGTCTTTGACATCCGGCGCAACGTCGGTCGGATGAAATGGTGGTTCTGCGAATCCATCGAGTCGCGCGGCGCGTCGGGAGCGGCGCCACGCAACGCCGCGGACGCGCCGCAAGACGCCGCCGTTTCCGCCCTGACGGAGGGCACGCCGTGAAGCTACGCCTCCGCCTCAAGACCCGGCGCGGGAAACTCGACTTCGGCGAAATCGACATCATCCGCCGCAAGTTCTTCAAGTACGTCAAACCGCACTGGAAGGCGATGGTGGTCGCCACCGTGGCTACGTTCGGCGCGGTCGCCATGCAGATCGCCGCGCCGTGGCCTATCAAGCTGGTGTTCGACGTCGTTCTCTCCAGAGCAATGTCCAAGACCGATGTTGGACGCTGGTTCCGTGAGAACACTTCCTCTCCGCAGTCGGCGCTGCTCGTCATCTGCGCGGGCATTCTCGCGATCGCGCTGGCCGGCGCGATGTTCGCCTATCTGCGGGACGTTCTTCTCGCCAAGACCGGGCAGAGTGTCGTCGGGAAGATCCGGCAGGACCTGTTCCGTCACATGCAGAAGCTCTCGCCCGATGTCTTCGAGTCGCGTCGCACCGGCGATCTCCTCTTGCGCTTGACCAGCGATATTCAGATGTTGCGCCAGATGATCGTCAACGCCTGGATCACGGCCGGCGAAAACACGCTGACGCTCGTTCTGATCGCCATCGTGATGTTTTGCCTCGACCCGATTCTCGCCACCGTCGCAATGGGCGCGTTTCCCCTGATCGGCTGGGCGACGGTGCGAATCACCAAACAGATCAAGCACGCCACCAAGAGCCAGCGCGAGAAGGAGAGCTTCATCGCTTCGATCGCCCACGAGGTGCTCGGCGCGATGGCCGTAGTTCAGGCGTTCAATCGTGAGAAAGTCGAGGCCCAGCGCTTCGCGCGGCAGAACCGCGCCTCCATCCGCGCCGGCGTCAAGGCGACGCGCCTGGAAGCCAAGCTGTTCCGGATCGTGTCGCTCTCGTCGGCCGCCGGGATGTGCGGCGTACTGTTCCTCGGCGTTGGCGGTGTACTCGACAAGACCATGACGATGGGCGACCTGCTCATGTTCGTCGCCTACGTCAAGTTGATCAACAAACCGCTGCGCAAGCTCTCCAAGCTCGCCAGTCAGACGGCCAAGGCAACGGCGTGTGGGTTGCGGATTGCGGAGATTCTCAACATTCCGCCAGCCATCAGTGACGCGCCCGACGCGGTGGTCGCCGATCGTGTGAACGGCACCATCGAGTTCGACGCCGTGGGTTTCACCTATCCGGACGGGACGCGGGCGCTCGAAGATATCTCGTTTCGCGTGGAACCGGGTGAACGTGTCGCCATCGTCGGCGCGAGCGGCGCGGGCAAGAGTTCGCTGATGAAACTCCTGCTGCGGTTCTACGACGTGACCGAGGGAGGCATCAAACTGGACGGCACCGACATCCGGCGATTCACCGTTGCGTCGCTCCGCGATCAGCTCGCCGTGGTCCAGCAGGAGACGGTGGTCTTCGGGCTCAGCATCTCCGAGAACATCGCCCTGGGCTGTGAAGACGCCGACGAGGACGCCATTCGCGCCGCCGCGAAGGCGGTGGGTGCCCACAAGTTCATCAAGGCGCTGCCCGACAAGTACGACACGCGCATGAGCGAGAAGGGCACCACCCTCTCCGGTGGCCAGCGCCAGCGCATCGCCTTGGCCCGCGCGTTGCTGCGCGATTCACCGATCTTCCTCCTGGACGAGCCGGTGACCGGCCTCGACGCCGCGTCCGCGTTCCGCGCCGAGTCCAGTTGGATGGACCGCGAGCCGCGCCGGACCACGCTGATCATCTGCCACGACCTCTCCCAGATGGAGCGGTTCGAGCGCATCTTTGTGCTCGATAAGGGCCGATTGGTCGATTCCGGGCCCCATTCCGAAATCATCGAACGCTGCGAGGCCTACGCCACGCTCCACGCCGCGCGCCGGGCGCGACGAGGTGATTCTACAACGACCGAGGAGACAGGTGATGCTCGCGAACCGCACCGAATGGCCAGCTGATCCGGTGATCGGGAAGGTCTTTCCCTGTCTCGAACCTGATTCGCTGTTGCAGGTTTTGCGCGACACGCTGACGGCCGAACCCGCCGAGCGCCGCGCCGCCTGGACGACGTGCAGTCCCATCGAGGCGCTCTACGATCCCGGGGAGCACGTTCGAATTGCCTACGTGCTGCTGAAGGACGATTCCATCCCCTCGAAGCGGGCGTGGCCACAGGGGGACGTCATCTACGTGCGTTACCCGGTGCGCAAGCCGATGTCGCGTCGCGGCAGTGTCGTGACGATCGACGGCCACGAGTTCGAGGTCTACCGCTTTCCGAACGATCGGCGCCTGCGCGGGCTCCGACGGTTCGCCCATCGGGATCGCGCCGCCTCGCTGTGGCAGCACTGGTTGAGCGAGGACGAGCCGACCTTGGCGCTCGACGCGGACTCGTTGCGGCGGAGTCTCCTGCGCTACGTGCCGGAGCAGAAGTGGATCGTCAATCTCGTCGCTACCTGTTATGACGGCGAGGCGCAGGCGGACACCAAGCGCTCGGTCGCGGTGCGATCCGCCGGCGTAAGAGAGTGCAAGACGATCTACAATCGAACCGTCGCGATGCGGCGCATTCGCAAAAGACTCGACGGGCTGTTCCGCGTGCCGAAACCTGTGGCCATTGATACGAAACTCGGTCTGCTCGCGGTGCGCTGGGTGTGGGGCGATCCGCTGTTGGATCTGCTGAGATCTTCGGACGCGGACGCCGTGCTCAAGCTCACGGCCGGCGGGCTCCATGCGTTTCACCATGCGCCCATCGAGGATCTGGCCCACACAACGACCGAAGACTACCTCGCAGGTGTACTGCAATGCGGCAAGGACATCACGGCCGCAGTGCCCGATCTGGGCACGGCGGTACGCGGTGTGATTGAGTCGCTCAAGGCGCGTGTTCCGGGTCCGCCCGCCGTGGAGCGTACCGTTCATAACGACTTCCACCACAAGCAACTCCTCGGACGGTCCAACCGGCTCACCATTCTCGATTTGGAGCGATGCTGCCTGGGCGATCCATGCGTGGACGTGGCCACCTTCAGCGCGCAGTTGTCGTTCCTGTCGTCCCGTCCCGACGTGGAGGTGTCGCAGGCTGAGTCCGACGCGTGGTCGCTTGGGTTCCTGAAGGCGTGGGAATCGGTCACCGGAGAGTCGCTCAACGTCGCTCGCCTGCGTTGGCATTCGGCGGTGGCGATGCTGACGCTGGCGCGTGGCATGCTGCGTCACCTGCGACCCGGATGGCCGGCGACCGTGCACGCTTGCGTCGAGCGCGCGAGACAATTCGCTGAGGCGCGCGATGACGTGGAGGCCGTCACATGATCGAACCCGGTCAGTCGAAAGATACTGATATGAGCATGCGCATCTGCCTCGATCTGGCGACGGTCCGCGCGCTGCTCAACCGATTTGTCGATTGGCCTGCGGATGCGCACGTCGAGACCGTGCGTATCGCTCGGTTCATGCCGCGAAGGGACAGTCGATTCGATGTCGAGTACGACCTGTCGCTCCGCTCCGGCGACGGCGGAACGCAGACCAACACCAAGGTGTTCGGCCGTGTTCCGCGGTTGGCGGAGGCTTCCGTTTCGGGCGCCCGTCCCCGTCTATGCGACAACGGTGTGGCCGGCGTGTTCGTTCAGTTCGACGACCCCGATCTGACCATTCACTCGATGGATCGCGACCCGGCACTTGCTCATCTCTCCGACTGCATGGCCGCGGGCGGGGATCCCAAGCGGCTCGGCGGTTTCGAAGCGCCGTGGTACGATCCCTCGCTGTCTTGGCGGTGTGCGCCGATTTCGTTTCGCGCGGGGCGCAGGTTTGTCGTGCGCTACTACCCGTCGGCGGACGACGGGAAGTGCCCGGGGTTCGTAGGCAAGGGTTTCGCGGACGAACGCGGCCAGACCATCTGCGAGCGTCAGGAGCAACTTTCTTATCACCTTCAGGCGACCACCCACAGCGACATTCGGGTGCCGCGGGTGTTGCACTATGAATCCGAGCGGCGGCTGATGCTGAGCGAGTGGTCCAACGGGCGAGCCGGCGGTGACGGTGTGCCCGCGGAATTGCGCGTGGCGTACGCCGCCCGGGCGTTGGCGGCTCTGCACGCCGCGTGTCTGGACGGGCTCAACCGCACGGGCGCGGCTGAGCAGGTAGAAGTGCTGCATCGGTGGCATCACGTCATCAGGGTCGCTCGGCCGGACCTCGCCGCGCAAGCCGGTGATCTACTCGGAGCACTGGACTCCGCCTCGCGGGATGGCGACGGTGCGGAGACCGTGATTCACGGTGATTTTTACGAATCGCAAGTCCTGGTTGGCGCTGACGCGGTGACCATTCTGGACCTCGATACGCTGGCGGTGGGTAATCCAAGTATTGACATCGGGAACTTTCTGGCCCATGAATGGCTCTGGTGTCTGCAAAACGGCTGCGGATTGAATCGCTACGCCTCGATCGTGCATGCGACGCTTCAGGCGTATGAATCGATCATGGGTTCGGTCGACGAGCGCTCTCTTTCGTTCTTCTGGGCGGTGTCGCTGTATCGCATCGGCGCGATCCACGCATTTCGCTCGACCAGCGCGCTGTACGCGGGGTCGGTGTGGGATCTGATCATGCCGGTGTTGCAGAGAGGACGTGCCGGAGTTCACGCGCTGTTGACCATGTCGCAAGACGTTGTGCGGCGCGGCGGGCAATCCGGTGGCGTCCGCAGTGTCGAAATCGGTGAGGGAGTCTAAGCCATGAACGCTGGCTGGGGAAAACCGCTCGTTGCCGTGTGTGTGTCTTTGCTGGCGATCGGTTTTGCGGTCCGCAGGTTTCTGCCGGCCGGCAGTGACGACACGGCGCCCTCGAAGCGCAGCTTGTCGGTCAAGATCGATCGCGTGGTGAGCGGGAATCGCTCGAAGACGAGCGATGACGAGGAGTTGATGTTCGCGGGGATCCGAGCGCCCTATCGCAACGAGCCGTTGGGGGAGGAATCATACCGATTGACGCGGATGCTCATCGAGGCCAAGCGCGTACGACTCCGTTTCGGCGACGAAGAGAGGGACAAGAACGGGCGATGGGTCGCTTATGTATTCATCGACGGAGAGATGGTCAACAAGCGCATGGTGGCCGAAGGGCTCGCCTACGTGCGCCTCAAGCCCACCCAGCAGCGGTTCGCTGACGAGCTGCTGGAGGCGCAGAGGGCGGCGCGAAAGGCGCGCGCCGGGTTGTGGCGACTGTCCAGCCCCGAGCCCGCGGAACTTTACCCCGGCGATCGAAAGCATGGGACGTTTCATCGACCCGGCTGTGAGGATGTGTCGAACACCAGGCCGGGCAATCAGGTCTTCTTCGGTTCCAGAGATGAGGGTTTCGATGCCGGCTTCGCACCCTGCGGGCGCTGCGGCGCGTAACGCGTCACACACTCACGGCGGGCGGGCATGACGGGGTCCGACGATCAGCGATCCACGGTGACGCGGTGCCTGGACCCCGAGCGCGTGTCGAAGGAGCTATCCGAAACGCTGCCGATGCCGCAGTCGTGGCGTCTGGCCCGCGTCGGCGTTGCGCGTTTTTGGCCTCACAAGCGCGATCGATTCACCATCGAATACCGAATAACGCTGCAGTCCGACGACGGATCGTCGCGCGACGTTCTCTTGCAGGGGCGCTACCGTCATCCGATCTCGGCCAACGATCTGCGCTACTACGAGAAGCCGGCCGACGACGTACGCTTGACGGACAAGGGATTGATGGGTGTTCGCTGCGTCGCTCCCGGTCTGTCCATGGTGGTTCACAGTCCGGATTGTGATCGGCGGATGCGGTGGCTGCGGTCGGCGCTGAGCCCTCGGCGGTTCGCCGCGGAGATCGCGCAGACGCGCACGGCCGAATGTCTCGGCGTCGACGCGATGGGCGATGGGCTGCGCTGCACAATCGCCGGCTACCGGGCCGGTCGACGCTGCGCGGTGCGCTACGACGCGCAACGCACGGTGTACGGAAAGGTGTTTCGCGATGATCGGGGGGCCGCGCTGGCGGCGCGACACGAAGCGCTGGCGGACTTCTTCGTATCGGCGTGCGGGTCGGAGCTGGCGACACCGCGTAGCCTGGACTACGTCGACGCGATGAAGATGGTGGTGTTCGAGGCGGCACCGGCCGAGGCGTCGTCGGTCGCGGCGCCGTCGTCGGCCGAGCGGGCGGGGATGACTCTGGCGGTGCTGCACGGTGCTCCGCTGGCGGTTGACGCGCGCTGCGGCGTCGGGGACGAGTTGGCGACGCTCGATCGCTGGCGGGAGACGCTTGATGTGCTGGGCACGCCCGATGTCGATCGGTTCCGCGACGCGGCGAACCGCCTGGGCCGCGCGTGGCCGACGGAGGAGCCATGTGCGTCCCGCCTTTTGCATCGCGACTTCCATGAGGCGCAGCTCCTGATCAGTGCCACTTCCGTGACACTCGTCGATCTGGACACACTGACCCGCGGCGATCCGGAAGTCGACCTGGCCACCTACCTCGCGCATCGCTTCCTGTCCGTCGGGACGGAGCCCGGCGCGTCTCAGCGGTTTGCAGCGGAGGGGGCGCGCTTTCTGGATGGTTACGCCGACCACGGTGGGGCGTTCGATGCCGCGCGGCTGGGTTGCTATCTCGCGTCGGCGATGTTGCGACTCGGCGCGATCCAACTGTTCCGCCGGCCGCGCGCCGAGGGGGCCGACCCCCTGTGGGCGGGCGCGGGCGCGCTGGTTGCGCGCGTCGGCAAGCGCGGGGCGGACGACCCGCTGGATACCGTGACGGGCGTCCTGCCGTAGGCCGACGGCCGGGCAATGTTGATAATACTGCACCGTGACTTGGGTCTGTCCGATTACCCGCTCATTGTTTCGTTGCCAGGAGCAACTGCGCGCTTCCGTAACGCGACGGTTCGTCGGCTTCGATGACCGACAGGTCGTACCCGTGGACTTGACAGGTTCGAACCAACGCTGCGTGTGACGGATCGCGGTGATCGTCCGTGGTTAAGACCCAGCAACGCTGTCCGGCGCGGCGTATCGTCGTATCCAGAAAATCGTCGTAGTTGAAACCGGGCGCCAGCAATGTGCCGTTTTCGACGGGGGCGAAGTGAAACGCCTGGCTGCGCTGCCCGGCGTAGTAACGCACACAGGGGACAGCCCCGGGGGTAACCACGACCAGATCGTTCGGCGCGCGCCGCATTGCGAGTGTGTTCAACAATGACGGAAAATCGTGCAGCACCCAGTATCTGTGCGAGAGCGGCACCTGAATCATGAAGACAGCCGGAGCGAGCATCATCAGCAACGCCGCGAGAGTACCGGGGGCGCTTTTCTGCAGGAACACGAGCGAGAAAGCGCGAAAGATCCGCACGATTCCACCGGCCAATGCCAGTGCCAGCGCCGGCGCCCAATACGACATCATGCGCGGGACGGCAAACGGATAGCGATGTGTGACCGCAGCCGCGAGCATCAGGAACCACGGAACGAACACCCACCAGGCCACCGCAATACGTCCACGCCGTGGCCAAGTGACGATTCCCACGAGCGCGACTGCCCAGATGGCGGCGCCCACAAGAGCCTGCCCATGAATGGTCGGCACCCACTCGGTTGGGACCACGACCATCGTCGTGCTGGCCGCCGCGTATGCCCCTGCCCGAAGCCAATCACGCGGATCGTTCCAGTCGATGAACCAGTTGCCCATGTAGCCTTCGAGCGCCGTTCCGGCGGCACGCGCGGCGGCGTCGTCTTCCTGGAGGGCTTCACCGACGACGACTACATGGTCAAGTACATCGGAAAACGCAACGGGGCCGACTCCATCATCCTTCTGCGTTACATCGATCACAACAACCACTACCGCGTGATCGACCGCGGGAGCAGCGTCGACCTCGAGCGCATCGAACACGGCAAGGTGACGTCCGTGACCGGCACCGCCGCGTCCTCCGCTCAGGAGAACGCCATCATCGTCAAGCTCTCGGGCTCGACCATCAAGGTGTGGTACAACGGCGACCTGTTGATCAACGACACGTCGAACTCGAAGTTCCTCTCCGGCGGTCTCGGCCTCGGCGGCCCCCAGCCGAAGATCAACAGCATCAAGATCGGCTACGACAACAACGCCGACGACGACATTGACGACGTGGGCGACGACATCGTCTACGACGACGGCTTCTCCGGCACGTCGACTTCGACCACGTACGACGACAACGGCAACCTGACCGACGACGGGACCTTCAAGTACGAATACGACGCCTGGAACCGCTTGGTGACGGTCAAGACACAGGAGGACAACCTGACCATCGCCGCCTACAAGTACGACGCCCTGGGCCGCCGAATCAAGAAAGTGGTCACAAACAGCGGAAATCTGGACGGGACACTGTACTTCTACTACAATAATCGGTGGCAAATGCTCGAATCGCGTGACGGCTCGGAGAACCTGGACACGCAGGTGATCTACGGCACTCGGTATGTCGACGAGATCGTCCGCTTCGAGAAACAGGACTACGGAACCATGTTCGTATTCCAAGACGCCAACTGGAACGTGACTTCCACGGTGAACTACGACGCCGCGGTCCTGGACCGCTTACGCACCACGCCCTACGGCGAGCCGACCTTCGACGCCTACACCATCAACGGTGACTACGACGGCGACGGCGATCTCGACTCCAGCGACGACAGCAACCTCACCACGTGCAAGAACGGCACGCAGCCCGTCACCGGCGCCTGCCGCGTCCTCGACTTCGACAACGACGGCGACGTGGATACGGCCGACGAAACCCGCTTCGATGAGCTCTACTCCGGCACCGGCACCGACATCACGCGGCAACCCGCAAGACAGACCAGCGCCAACGGGTTCGACTTCGCCCACCAGGGCCTGATGCTCGATGCCGAGACGATGACCTATCAGAACCGCCATCGGCAGTACAACCCGTGGCAGAAGAGGTTTGCGCAGCGGGATCCGTTGGTGGCAGCACTATATGTGTGGGCCGCACATGCCGACGGGCTGAATACTTATGGATATGTTCGTAGCTCGCCGGCACGATGGCTTGACAGTAGTGGTAGATGCTGTAGTGCGGCTTGTGATGCACATGCCCCTTCGGGGGGAGCAGCTGCGTGGGTGATATGTGGTTCATCCGGCTGAAGCGTCCAAGGCATCGCCAAGAAGCGGACATGCTGGTCTGATCTGAGGTTGTAAAGGACTTCAGATCAAGGAGATACCAGCATGTCCACGAGCTTACTCTACCATGGATTCGGGATTCGGGGCTCCGCCTATGTGCGGACGGAATACCGTCACGGGCAGGTGTTTTTCACGATCCGTCAGGAGGACGGCACCCTGCGGTGCTCAGCGTGCGGGTCAAGGGATGTTCGACCCCGGGGGCACGCGGAGCGACGCTTCAAGTCGCTGCCGATCGGCGGCAAGCCGGTAAACATCGTGTTGCCCATCGCCCGGGTTGGGTGTGCGGCCTGCCAGACGCTCCGCCAGGTAGAGATCGGCTTTGCCGACCGACGCCGGAGCTACACCAAG
>JAJDDR010000386.1 GCA_029260255.1 Phycisphaerae bacterium | reverse complement strand
ACGTCGCGACCGCGCCGATCGCAAACAGTATCGCCGCGCCGCACGTCGGCGTCACACCCCCAAGTCCACGCACTGAACGCACCCCGCGACCCGGCCCGGCCGCCCCACCGCGAGCACCATGGTGCCCGTGGGCGCTTACACCTCCATGGCCGCTGGGATAGCTACCCGGCCGGGACGACCTTTACCGGGGCAGGACTTCCACCTGCTGGAACAACGGACCCTCACGGCACACCTGGACCAGCACACCACCTGCGGACGGGCTCGCCGAGGCCCGAGTTCTGCGAAATACCGGCAGAATCGGCGACTCTATGGCCAGAGAGGCCATTTCGCTCAGTAACTAATTCGGAGGAGAACCGTGAATCTGGACACTACGGGCTCAGTGAATGACCACACTCGGGACACTTGCCCGAGACGTTGCCTGTGAGGTCGTATCCACATTCGTGACATCGCCCGTACCGTCGTCGTATCCACATCCTGCACGCGACCCGCGCGCGTTTTTCCCACAACAGAAACGCTAACACTACAGGAGGCATCCAAATGAAGCGGGCCATGATCATTAGCCGTGTGATCTCGCCGCGCTCTTGAATCGGTTCTTGCGGAGTGGCATGGATCTCAAACAAGCCCTCGAATGGGAGGTCTACTACGCTCCGGCGAGTAATCAAGAGATCCACGCCAGGTTGCAGTCGTTCTGGAGCATGCCCATCAGTGACGATCGTCACTCCTGAAAGTCCTTGCACTGCCAAGTAGTCCCCGTTTCCCCAAACCAGGATAACGCGCCAGCGTGACACGCGACTAGCGACATCGAGGCTGACCGTTAGAGCGATGATAGCCAAGAGGCTACACCGGGCAGACGTACTCAACCAACCCCGAAAACTGACCACCTACAACATCCTATCTCGCCACCATCGATCCCGCTCTTGCTACTGCACTCACGAGAATCATCCATTGACGAGCCCGCAGTGGTACATCGGCGTTCCGTGACGTTGAGGCGTCCTGTCGTGTCAGTCGTCTGATGGTCTTGCTCGCCATTCGACGTCGCGCCAGTCGATCAAGCCGATCGTGATCTCCAATACGCCGACCACTTACGCAGGCTCCAGACTCCGGATGCAAGCAAGAAAAACGGGACCCAGTAATAGCGGCCGATTACCATGAACGAGAGTCTTGCCGCATCCAGCTCGATCGGCTCATGCGGAAGTACCAAGAACCGAACTACTTCCCGTCCTTGATCGCTGTGCTTCCATGACGCCGAGACTACTTCGCCAATCTGTGGAGCGTGAAGTGTAACGTCCGCGTCTCCAAATGCAATGCTTATTGCGCCGCAAGCGAATTCTATCGCTACAAAGTCGCCGCGCGCGCCGATTAACAGAATCCGCCACGGCGCCCTTCTGCTTGCGGCGTCCACCGCGATCAAGCCGACCGTAAGTGCAATTGATATTAGACACGCCTTGGCCCAAAAACTTCTGTGCTTTGCTGACAAGATCAATGCGGCTCTCGGGCCGGCCGACGCCAACTCGTGTAGGCCATCACGCCCAGTGTTACGTCTCGCGGACAGCCTCTTTGTGGCGCGCCCAGTGCCATATCACGTTTCTCGCGCCGAGTTCCAGTTTCTGAAGCGGCATCTGCCGGTGATGCCGAGGACTAGAGCTGACGAAATACGAACCGTGCCGTCCGCGAACACCATGCGCCCTATACTCCCACCGCGTCTCGTGCGCCCGACGCAGATTCCCCCTCGCTTCATCGGCCGCCCTCTCGCCTACAGGAACGCTTCCACCAAACGCCACAATCCGGGCTCGTCGAGCCCTGCGAGAACGGCGCGCCGCACCTCGCCTCTTTCACCGTTATTGCGGGACTAGCGCGGCGAACACCTGTACGCGTTTGCCGACATATGCCGCACCTGCAACTCTCGCGCACGTGCATAGTAGCGCAGTGTCCGCAGCATGTGAGGCGGTCATTGTCGGCTTTGGATATAGCCAAGCTACGTTTGAATCGTGTGCTTGTAGTGCGACGAGAGTCGTTCAATCGGAGCCCATTTTTCATCGGTAAGTACGTCACTTCTGCGGCCACTTTCCGGTTCGGTGCCATGCGTGACTAAGCATAATCCGTGTCCCAGGGGCCATGTCGTGGATCAACCAAAAAATCAGTCGCTAACTTCCCAGCAAAGCTCTGCAAATGATCGTCGCCTGTGCCATGCTCATACTGCCGTCACAAGTGAGGGTCGCCATGCATTCGATAAGGTCCAAGCGGTCTTGTACTTCCTGTGGCGCGCCAGCCGAGTCGCTGCAGGTTTCCAAACAGGACAGTTCCTCTGTGAATCCGGCACACTCCGAGCCCGCGCCGCAACACGTTGGACCAAACATTGGACCCGGTGGACAACCCCCAGTACACTCCGGCATGCCAGCGTCTGAGCAGTTGTTACAGGGGAGATTGGCGGCGTGTTCCTCTTCATGCTCCAGGAGGCAAGCCCCAATACAATAGTGCATGGTCTCCGCTTCATCCGAAATACACGTTTCCGCCTGGCCATCAGCGTCACATATCAGGTTCATCCGACTAAAGCGTACTTCGTCTCGTGGAGGGCGAGGATTCTGAGTTTGAAGAACTCGTGGTCCCGGAACCCGTAGGCTTGTCGCTTCATGGTCTTGATCTTGTTGTTGGTTCCTTCGAGCGGTCCAGTCGAGATGGGGTAATCGTAGTAGGCCAAGATGCCGGTGCGGTAGGCGGCCAAGGTCTTGGCGAATTTCATGAGCACGCGTATTCCAGAGGCCGCGGCCCGCTTGATCCAGTCGGTCAGGAAGGTCTTGGCTTCGTCCTTGTCAGACTTGCTCCAGAGGAGTCGCAGTTCCTCCTTCAGGTAGTAGGCCATGGCCAGGGGTTGGTTGAGGCGCAAGGCCTCTTGTAGGCGTTCGGACTCCTTGCGATGCGTGTTGAGGTTGTCGGGGTTCTTCAGCAGCAACCATCGCGTCCCCTTGAGCACTTCTTTGTGCAACTGATCCGTGGCTTCGCGATACAGTTCCCGCCGCAGATGCGACAGTTTCTCGTTGAAGAGCTTGATCACATGAAAGTG
>JAJDDR010000385.1 GCA_029260255.1 Phycisphaerae bacterium | reverse complement strand
ACGTCGCGACCGCGCCGATCGCAAACAGTATCGCCGCGCCGCACGTCGGCGTCACACCCCCAAGTCCACGCACTGAACGCACCCCGCGACCCGGCCCGGCCGCCCCACCGCGAGCACCATGGTGCCCGTGGGCGCTTACGCTACACCCGACGGCGGCGGCGCGTGCGGAACTTGCTGCCGAGCGTCTTGGGCGGGAGTTTGCTGGGCTCGACTCCGTCGGCCATTGCAGAAACCGGCAACGACGATCGTCGAGGCGGCGGTTCTCGCACCGGCTCGGACTCACGCGAGTCCCGAGGCGGGTCTATTGGAGTTTGATCATCGACGCGATCGAAGGTACCCCTTCCGGCGTGAGTAGGAAGAGCATGTAGTAACCCGGCGGAGCGATGTCCGGGTTCGACGGGGCGGAGATCGGATAGTCGAGACCGGACGGCTTGCCCACGTCGAGCGGCACGAAGTGCTGGTCCTGGGTGAAGGCGTGGGTCACCGTGGCTGGCCGGATGAATACGGCCTTGGCGATCTCGCGATCCACGGACACCGAAAACGTCCCACGATAAGAGACCGTCCAGTCGTAGGGGATCTGCGTCAACTGCGGACGAGGACCGCCGAAGAGATACCGTGGCGAATAGATCTGGGCCGTGAACGGCGGATCCGACGGGTTCGGCGGCACGCCGGGTTCGGGATCATAGTCGAGGCTGGTTGCGACGATGCGCCCGTCGGGCAACAGGAAGGCGGTGGAATGATACCCGCGCGGGTGGGTCATCGCGGCCATCGGCTCCCAAAAGTCGCCGTCGGGATTGTACGACTCGGCCTCGAGGATCGACATCTCTCCGCCAAGACCGTTGGTGGTCAATCCGCCGACGGCCAACACATTTCCGTCGGGCATCATGATGAGATTGTGCGTACGTCTGGGCGCGGTCATGTCCGCGAGCGGTTGCCAGACGGGGCGCTTGGTCGTCGGGTTGATCGACCATGTTTGTGCCGTCAACTCCGCGCCGAAGTGCCTTCCGCCTCCGCTGCGCAGGATCTGGTCCGGCCAGAACATGACGTTGGTGCTTCCGATGTGCGGCTCGTCGGTGAACGAAATCCAACTGCCGCCGGGGAGGGTGAGGACACGGTGATCGATCAGGGGATCGGGCAGCGGGTCGATCTGCGCGGAGGATTCGAACCCGGTGTAGAAGGCCGAACTGTTCGAGAGGGCGAAGAAGTTCGGATAGTAATAGAAGTGTTCCGGCTTGGGCAGGGCGGTCCATTGGCCGAACAGTCCGGTCGCGGCATTGAAAACGGTCACGTCCAGGATCAGAGGAGCGTCTGCGGTGTGGCAACCCCCGGCGGGGTTGAGCTCGTCGCCGCCGACCACGACGACCCTTCCGTCGCCCAGCGTGTTGCAGGTCGGGTACCAGCGAACGCCTTCGACCGGCCCGCCACCGCAAGTTACGTTCGGCATGTCATTTAGCCTTTGCCATGGACTTGAGATCGGCGCTTCGGGATCGAAGATGAAGGCGTGGGAATGGGCCTGTGGTGGCCCGGGGCCTTCACCCCCGCCGACGAACACGATTCGCCCGTCGGGAAGCTGCGAGTGCCCGGCGCAGTACATCACTTGAGAATCCGAGTTGATCGTCGGCGGGTTTATGGTCACAAACGTTCCCGGGTTCTCCGGATCGGGGTCATCGATCTTCGGGGGTGTCCACAAGAACATGTGGTTACGCAGCGGGGCCTGCGGGTCCACGTATTCGGAAATGCACAATACTTCGCCGGTCTTGAGAACGATCGCGTGGACTGCCTGGCGCAACGTCCCATCCGGTGCGATTCCGAACGTCAAGACAGGTCCCCATGAGCCCCGATCGATGTCGGCGCGAATGGACGAGGACGACAACGAACAGACCATTGCCATGAGGATCGTGAAGTGAATGGGGCGACTCATCGAGAAACTCCTTGCAAATGTGTGTACGTTCCCGCGGACCAACCGACGGCGGGTCAGTTTTCAGAAAAGACGAGTTGAAAGCGTCCAAAGTCCGCCCAATCGACGTCTCCATCCTGATCCATGTCGGCCGCGCGGCACCATACATTGGTAAACGAATTCAAGGGTCCTGAAAAGCAGTGATGGAAATCAGGAAAGTCCGCGATGGTTGTATTTCCGTCGCCGTTCAAGTCGCCGGGAATGACGGGCACATGAACTGCCATACCGCTGCCGCTGACGAACGATTGCGCCCAGATGGGCACTTCGCGGACGTTTGCGATCATAACAAGACCGCCCTTGATCGGATCGATCGCATAGATTTGCCCGGTCCAGTTGGCGCCGTACAAGACGCCGTGATCGGGCGAAAAGGCAAAGGCTCTGATCGAAGCGACGCCAGGGGGAATGAGCTCCACGGTGGCGCTCTGCACGCCCCCATCGTAGCGAATGCATCCTGCCAGGGATAACGACACATATAGGTTTCCTGGGCGATCGAGCGCCAGAGCCCTTTTTGTTCCGAACGGATTGTCAAACGGGAAACCGACGCCGTCCGGCGTGAGGCGGATGATGAAGTCCTCGGCATGCCCGGCCCAGAACAGGTCGCCGTTGGGCGAAAAGTCCACCACACCCACGCTGAACAAGCCGTCCTCGTGATTGGCGAACACCGTGGGCGATCCGCCCGTCGCCGGGTAGCGAAGAACCTGGCTGTTGCCTACCGAAACGTACATGTCGTCCCCGGCGTCGAACGCTATTCCTAATGGCGCAAAGATGGACGGGATCAGGATCTCGCTGTTGCCGTCTCCGTCGAAGGCGATGATCCGCCCGAGGACTACTTCGGACAGCAACAGTCGCGAACCATCGGGCGTGAAACGCAGGCCGCCGGGACCGCAGAAGGGGTGATCGTCCGAGTGGGCGAAGACGGTCATCTCACCCGTGTCCGGGTCAATCTCGATAATGGCGGCCGGGCCACCCTTGACGGTACACCAGTCGTTGTCCGAAGCGGAGACGTAGATGTGACCGTACTTGAACTCGGCGCGCACCGGTGCAACGCCCGGCGCGCAAGCCAGAATCGCGAAAAAGCACAAACGGCCGGTTTTCATTTCGTACCCCGATGTGGCGAGTCAGAACCTGCGGGCTCTATCTCGCCCGAACACTCCCGCATGGTAACATCCGGACACGGGAATCTCAACCCCCTCGAACCCGCCCACGGCCGATGGGGTCCACCTAAGGCGGACGAACGAGATGCCCACACAGCGAGGACCAACGAGGAATCGCCGGGCTACCGTCACGAACCCGTACGGAACGGATGGGTCATAACGCCCACCTTCACTCCTGAAGGTGCAACGGCAGGCGATGCTGGCTTGTTCTGTCCGGCTACAATCGGCGGCGGCGGCGCGTGCGGAACTTGCTGCCGAGCGTCTTGGGCGGGAGTTTGCTGGGCTCGACGCCATCGGCCATTGCAGAAACCGGCAACGACGATCGTCGAGGCGGCGGTTCTCGCACCGGCTCGGACTCACGCGGCGCCCGGGCCACGAACCCGGCGTATTTGCGCTCGTCGATCTGCTTGTTGATCAGCATCTCGATCTGCGTGATCTCCTTGCCCTCCTCGGGCTTGACGAACGTGATGGCCCGACCGCGGGCGCCCATCCGCGCCGTACGGCCGATGCGATGCACATACACCTCGCGATCCTGCGGAATGTCGTAGTTGATGATGTGGGTGATGGCCGACACATCGATACCGCGCGCGGCCAAGTCCGTGGCGACGAGCAGTCTGATCTGATGCCGGCGGAAACGCTCCATCACTTTCTCGCGCCTGCTTTGGACGAGGTCGCCGTGAATCTCCTTGGCGTCGATCCCGTCGGCGTGGAGCTTCTTGGCAAGCTTCCGCGCACCCGCCTTCGTGTTGCAGAACACGATGGCCAGTTCGGGCTGCTCCTCCTTCAGTAGGATGCGCAGCAACCGGTACTTGTCGAACCCGTCGACGGAGCAATAGTACTGATCGACCTCATCGACCGTGAGCTCATCCCGCGAGACGTCGATCTCCACGGGGTCGTTCATGTACCGGCGCGCCAAGCGGTTGACGTCATCCTCGATGGTAGCCGACACGAAGATCGTCTGATGCGGTCCGGTGACGCGGCTGAGTATCCGCCGGATGTCGTCCCGAAAGCCGATGTCCAGCATGCGGTCGACTTCGTCGAGGATGGCGATCCTGACGTCGCCGAAATTCAGAACGCCCCGGTTGAGAAGATCCAGAATACGCCCGGGTGTCCCGACCACGAAGTGCGTCTTGCGACCCAGCAGATGAACCTGCGTGCTCACCTTCTGACCGCCGTAGACCGGAACGATGTGCAGGTCGGTACCCTCCGACAAGCGGCGCAACTCAGCCACAACCTGCACGGCCAACTCCCGCGTGGGCGCGAGACACAACGCCTGTAGCCGCCCGGCCGGGTCGATCATCTGCAAAGCCGGCAGCCCGAACGCCGCAGTCTTGCCCGTTCCCGTGCGCGCTTGGCCGAGGATGTCCTTTCCGGTCAGCGCCAAGGGAATCAGATCGCGTTGAATGTCGCTGGGCTCCACAAAGCCCATGCGCTGAATAGCGGTCAGGAAAGGCGATTCGATTCCAAGCTCGGCGAACGCGGTGGATAACGTGGGGTGTTTCTGCATAGGTCGCTGTCGGCGTCCGGTTGTCTGGTAACCGGGCAGACTATACCGTCGGATGCCCAGCCTGTAAACCAACCGAGATTCGCCGCGGATTGCCGCTCCGTTCGGACGAAGCGACTACCAGTCCTTTCCGAGC
>JAJDDR010000384.1 GCA_029260255.1 Phycisphaerae bacterium | reverse complement strand
CGCCCTAATGTCCCTGACCGACGATGCCACAGAGTATGGCCACACCCGCCAACCGCACCACCAAACCACCGCTCACGACACTGTACACGGGTGATCCGTTCAAAACCGTTGAAAACAGGATCAGACCTGACGTTATTACCGTGCGGGGACACTGCGCCCGCCCGCCGCCGACACCCAAGACCGCGCGCCGACAGGACAACATGCCATGCGCCAAACGAAGCCGCGGCCGATCCGCACCGCGGTTGTCATGGCGGCGCCTTGGTCTGCTGTGGATGATCCGGTATGCTTAAAATGCGGCATACCGGACCACGCGAGCGGTTCTCGCGTGACCGCAATCGAAAGATCTCTCAAGGAGTCGAACCAAGTGAAACGCGTCTGGGTACTGGTTCTGGTGGCGTTCCTGCTGTCGCTCACCGGTGCGATCGTGAGCGGCAAGCTGTTGGCCATGCACGCCGCGGGCGCCGGATCGGGAGGTTGGCTCGACAGCCTCTGCGAGGGATCCTCCGGTGCTTTCAATTGCGATGTGGTGCTCAACAGCCGCTGGGGCACTTTCCCGCCACGCGCCGAGGGTGAGGAGATGTCCGCCACCGGCGTGCCGACCGCGCTGCTCGGATTCGGTTACTTCGCACTGATGTCGGCGTGGTTCGTGCTGATCGGTCAGCCGTCCACGTCGCGCCGCAAGTGGTGCCTCTTCCCGCTCGCAATGAACGCCGTCGGACTCGCCGGGTCGCTCGGCTTCCTCGGCATCATGGCCACCCAGTTGAAGGTCTGGTGCCCACTGTGCATCACCGTGCACGTCGCCAACGTCTTGCTCTTCGTCGTCAACGTCTTCCTTTTCCGCGCCCGCGGCGCGAAGGCACAAGAAACCGGCAAAGTGAAGCAGCCCCAAGCCATGGCGCCGCACCCGACGTGGCGTCTGATTACGGCATGCATCGCGCTGACGTTTCTTGCCACCCGGCAGGGACATCAGCACGGCGTGGTCGCGACCTTGACACGCGAAAACGACAAACTGACGGCCGTCGCCGACGAAGTTCAGAACAGCATCGAGACGATGATGGCCACCTTCCTGGACCGCGAGCGACTGGACGTATCCATCCGCCCCGACGATCCCATCCGCTACGATCGCCCCGGAATACCGACCCTCGTGCTCTGGACGGATTTCGAGTGCGAGCACTGCAAGCGGTTCCTGAACTTCGCCGAGCGGCAGCTCGTCGACATGTTCGACGGCGACATTCGCTTCGCGTTCAAACACTTCCCCACCAATGAGGACTGCAACAGGTACATCAAAGGCAAGCCGCACCCCAACGCCTGCATGGCCGCGGTCTTCGCCGAGGGAGCGCGCAAACTCGGCGGCAACGACAAGTTCTGGGAAGCCCACGATCTTCTCTTCTCAGTGCAGAAGGACTTCGCCAAACTCTCCGTCGACGATATGTCGCGTCGCATAGGGTACGCCCCCGACCAACTCATGGCCGCCATGCAGTCGCCCGAGGTGAGCAAACGCATCTTCGACGACATTCAGCAGGCCATCCAACTGGGCGTGACCGCGACACCCGCGATGTTCCTCGACGGCAAGCGTATCGGCGAGTTAGCGCGAAACGTTCCCGGCTTTTGGCGCGAACTCGGCCGTGTCTACCAGGTTCACCGCCAAGAGCGCGAAGGCCGTTCGTAAGCCGGGAGCATCGGTCGTCCCAAATCACTTGGAGTGGTTTTCAACGTACCGGCAGTCGTCGGCCAGTCGTTCCGCGGCATCCTCGCCGGCGCCGGCTGCGAGAATGATCGGACCGGTGTAGCCCGCTTCACGCAGCGATCGCAGAACAGCGCGGACGTCGATTTCACCCCGCCCAAGGGGCGCCGGACGGTGGGCGATGACGTTCGAGAGGCGCACTGATCCGATACGCCGCTCGAGCCCACGAATCGGATCGACCGGGTTCACGCAAGCCAGATGGAACTCCGCAACGTCCAAATCGAGCATCACATTGCTCGCGTCGACCTCGACAAACACACGGTGCAGGTCCATTGGCTGCTCCAGCCGCGTACCGCACCGGTTGTGCAAGAGGACGTCGACCCCCAGACGCTCCGCGGACCGCGCCAGCTCGGAAATACCAGCCGGCAGACAGCCCCACGCCGCTGCCGTTTGCGGACCCGCTTCGATGCTCAGCGCCGCGCCGCAGTGTGCGGCCACATCCAACGCCGGACGAATGCGTTCGAGTTGGGCATCGAGTTCACCGGGACGCTCCGCAGCCAGAGGCGGCCCGCTGACCACAACAACGGTCATGTCGGCGGAAACGCTCGTGCTCTGCTCGTACGACAGGTGAAGACGCGACAGCGCGGCCGCGCGGGCGACCTTCGCGAGCGAAGCGATCTCGACCCGCGAGTCCGCGGCTCCGACGCACAAACGAGATCGCAGGGACGAAACCGCGGTCACAACCCACTCATCCCATCAGTACGCCGGCGTGATAATCAGCACGTCGCACACAGCCAGCACACCGAGCGCGACACTCACCACGCCGTTGATCGTAAAGAACGCCACATTGACGCGAGACAGATCGTCCGGTCGCACGAGGCTGTTCTCGACGGTCAGAAGCACCGCGACGATTCCCACGCCCACGAGGTACAACCAGCCCAACGGCGCAATCCACGCAAGCACGAGCAGAAGCACCACCACCGCCGCGTGACAGCAGCGCGCGATACGCAACGCCCGTAATATGCCCAGCCCAGCCGGGACGCTGAACAGTCCCTCGGCGCGATCGCACTCCGTATCCTGGCACGCGTAGATGAGGTCAAACCCCGCGATCCAAAGCATCACAGCCGCCGTCAGCACGACGGCAGGCCAACCGACGCTCGGCGGATGGATCGCGATCCACGCAGCAACCGGCGAAAGCCCAACGGCGCTGCCGAGATAAAAATGCGACCATTGCGTGAAGCGCTTGGTGTACGAATACCCGCAGAGATACGCCAGCAACGGACCCGCCAGAATCACAGGCCAGGGATTCCCGTACAAACCATGGAAACTGTAGCAAGCACCCACGAACACCGCCGACGCACCGAACAGAAACAGCTTGGCATCACGAACGCCGAGCTCGCCCGCCGGCAGCGGCCGACCGGACGTTCTCGGGTTCCGCCCGTCGATCTCGGCGTCCACGATGCGGTTGAACGTCATCGCCACGCTGCGGGCGGCCACCATGCAGACCACGATCAGCGCGAGCTGCCCCCAATACGGACGATGCGTATCCTCGACGAAACGGCCCGCCATGAACGTCGCCATCACGGCGAACGGCAGCGCGAAAACCGAGTGCGAGAACTTGATCATCTCGGCCCAGGTCCGGACCGACTCGCCGAGCGTCGCCATCACACCCCCTCGCGCGACGAGCACTGCTTCGTTCCCCCGGTCCATCGGGTGTTCAGCTCATGCGGCACGCCCACCAGATCCAGGATCTTCCCCACGACGAAATCGACCAGATCGGCAATCGTCTCGGGATGCATGTAGAACCCGGGGTTGGCGGGACAGACGATGGCACCCGCTTTGCTGAGGCGTAGCATGTTCCGCAGATCGATCGGACTGAGGGGCATTTCCCGCGGCACGAGCACCAGCCGGCGCGACTCCTTGAGCGACACCGCCGCGGCCCGAGCGATCAACGCGTCGCCGACACCCGATGCGATCTCGCCCAGCGTGTGACTGCTGCACGGGCAGATGATCATCCCGTCGACCAGGAACGACCCGCTGGCCAGCGAATCCCCGACGTCCTGATAGGCGTGAACAATGAGCCGGTCCGACGCACGCCCCAGTGGTGACTCCGCATCGGCACCGGTGACGCCCAGTTCATCCTTGAGCAGCCTCGCGCCCCACTTCGAAACGATCAGATGCACTTCCGCGCCGGCGTCGACGAGACACGAAACGAGCCGCTGCGCGTATACCGCCCCGCTCGCCCCGGTGACCGCAACGATGATCCGCTTGGGAACCGCCATGTCCGTCAGACTCCGTCCGCGGTGGCGCGATCCAGTTGCCGCAGCCGCGTTTCCGCCTGTTCAGGCCAGATCGAATCCCGGCATTCACCCACGATGCGCTCGTACGCACTCCGCGCGTCGGATACGCCACGGTCCTTCTGGTGCGCCAGACCGAGCTCATACAGCGACTCGCAGAACGCATCGCCGTCACGATTCTCCTGCACACACCGATTCAAGGCCGCGATCCGAGCCGGAGCGTTGTCGTGCGTCAGGGCGATCCGCAACCTAACGTTGTCCGCGAGTTGGCACGCCGGAAATCGCTCCAGGATACTGCGCAGGTTGCGCGCATAGAACGTACTTTGAGGATCGAACTGCATGAGCGCGACCAGCGGATCATCGCCCCACAACGGGTCTCGGTTACGCTCCAGCAACTGCAGGAGCTGGCGCCCCGCAAGCACGCGCTGCGCGACGACGATGCCGAGGCTCTGCTCCGGCGGCTCCCGTTGCATCAGCGCGTCGATCGGTGTTTCCGCGGGATTGTCCGCCGGCGGCTGCGTTCCACCGAACGTGTCCTCCAATTGTTCGAGCCGCGCGATGGCGTCATCGAGCCTCCCCGCACGAACATCAAGCACAGAAAGGCGAAGCAACGCGTCGGCCGCCACCGGAGAGCGCGGCGAGACCCGCTCTACCAGGCGCCACGCTCGCTGCGAACGCCCACTGGGGAAGCTGTCGTAAAAAGCCAGCTCGCGGCGATCACGAAAACGGTTCTGATCGACGCGCATATCCAACGCCCGACCCTGGATGTACAAAGCGCAAACCGCATACATGCTATCCGGAAACAGACGCAGGAACCGATCCGCCGCGCGCGCCGCACGGTCCTGATACGCCGTGAACACGAGATCGGCGTCACCATCCAGCGCCAGAAGCCACTTCAGTTCCAGCGAACTGCGAACCGCCTCATAAGACGTGCCGCCGCTCGAGCGCGCCGCCGCAGCGCGTTCCACCGCCATCTCGAACGCATCGCCGATCTGTTCACTGACGAAGTACTCAGAGCCCGGACCGAACGCTCTCTCCAGCAGGCGATAGTGCAACTCATCGCGGCCCACGTGAAGCTCAAAGAGCGCCGCGGGAGCGAGAAAGAGGACCGCCAGAAGCGGCGCAATCGCACCCGGGCGGTAATTCACGATGCGGGCGATGATCAGCACGATCCCCATCACCACCGCCGACGCAATCACCGCCACGATCAGCGGAGCGAGCAGCTTCACGCGGTCGGCCGGGTCCGTAAGGAGTTCCACGGCCGCGCTCTCCTGCCGGGACGCCATGAAGAAGTACAGAATCACGGGCAGCAGCGCCAGCAGGCACGACGCGAAACGCGACCGGAAACGCAACGGGCTCAACGACACCAGAAGGCACGACCCCAACAACGCAATCGCCAGCCACGGCATCACCGCGATGAACCCCACCACCGCGACAAACGGCAGCGAACTGGGGATGCGATACAGTATGGTCACCAGGATGGGAATCGAAACCAGCGCCGCCAGGATCAGACCGAGGACCGGAATCATGATCGGCACTTGCCGCACGCTGATGGGCGCAAGTGACAGCCCGGTCGGCGTGTTCTGATTCGTCGGTGTCGGGTTGAAGGTGGCGGCCAGTTGCTCGGCGTAACCCTCGACCCGCGGCGCAAACACCACGCCCGTCCGCAGCCAGTATGTCACGCACCCCAGCCCCGCGAACAGGCACACGTTGATAATCAGGAGCACAATGGCCCGGCGGCGATACTTGGGATCGGTACGCGACCAGACGTCCTCGATCAGGCGATGTTCGTCACTGCTGGCGTTGCGTGATTCCACGCTCATGCTGTCCCTTGATGGCGACATAAACCGTGACCACACCAAGCGTCAGCGGGGTGGCCGTCACGGTTTCGAATCCGACACGTCTCAGACGCGCGCACATCGACTCGGCGTCGCCGAAAGATACCACCGAACTCGGCAGATAGCGATAGGCGCCGGTCCGATCCCGACTGACCAGCGTCGCGCCGAGCGGCATGATTTTCGTTGAATAGAACTCGTACGCCCACCGCCACAGACGACGCGACGGACGCGTAAACTCCAGGATCACCGCACGCCCACCCGGCGCCAGAACCCGAAACATCTCACCGAGACCCGAGTCGAGATCCTGAAGATTCCGAACGCCGAACGCGCAACTCGTGATCGTGAAAGACCCGCTGGAAAACGGCAGCGTTAGCGCATCACCCTGCGCCCAGCGAGCCATGCCGCCGCCGCCAGCCGCGGCCAACGTCAGCATGTTGAACGCGAAGTCACAGCCGACGACGAAACCCGGCTTCGTGCCGCACCGGCCGAACGCCCGCGCGAAGTCGCCCGTACCGCAGGCGATGTCCAGCAACCGATCGGAAGCAGTCGGCCCCACAGAGCGCACCGCACTGCGCCGCCACGCCCGGTCGCGCCCGCCGCTGAACAGCGTGTTGATCAACGCGTACGTCGGAGCGATAGCGTCAAACATCCGCTTGACGCGCACCGCCTTGTCCGACTGCGCGTGAGGCTGCTGAAGCTCCTCGCCGACCCAGAGCGATTCGTCCCGACGGCTCTCCATTCGCGCCATTGAACACGATCGACCACCGCCTCGCCAGTTGGTCGTGGGGCTCAGCCAACGGCCTACGCCAGTCGCGATGCCACGTCGTCCCAATTGACGACATTCCAGAACGCCGAGATGTAGTCGGGCCGACGATTCTGATAGTTCAAGTAGTACGCGTGCTCCCAAACGTCCAGCCCGAGCAGCGGCTTCAGACCCACCGTCAGCGGGCTGTCCTGATTCGGAAAGTCCTTGACCACCAGCTTGCCGCCCGCGTCGGCGCACAGCCAGGCCCATCCACTACCCCACCGCCCCGCCGCCGCAGCAGCGA
>JAJDDR010000383.1 GCA_029260255.1 Phycisphaerae bacterium | reverse complement strand
GCTCGATGTTCATGTTCCCGTACTCGAACGTCGTATAGCTCAGCCCGTACCCGAAGGGATACAACGGCGTCGACGGCAAGTCGATATACTTTGACGTCCAGCGTTCATCCGAAGGAGGTCGGCCCGTGTTCTTGTGGTTGTAGTAGATGGGAATCTGGCCCACACGTCGCGGAAACGTCACCGGGAGCTTTCCGCTGGGGTTGAAATCACCAAACAGCACGTCGGCCACCGCGTGTCCACACTCGACCCCGAGGTGCCATGCTTCGAGAATGGCGGGCACGTTCGCAGCCGTCCAGTTGATCGAAAGCGGGCGACCATTCATCAACACGACGATCGTTGGTACTCCGGTGGCGTGAATCGCCTGGACGAGATCCCGTTGCACACCCGGCAGGTCCAACGTTGAACGGCTGTGCGCCTCGCCGCTCATGTCCTCGCTTTCCCCAACGACCAGAATCACGACGTCGCTCTGTTTGGCCAGCTCCACGGCCTCTTCGAAGCCGTCTCTCGACGCAGAACTTACGCCGCATCCCTCCGCATGGTTCACGAGCACCGCGCTTTCCGCACGCTCACGGATACCTTCCAAAACGGTCACAACATCCTCGGGTTTGCCAACCGACGCCCAGGTGCCCAGCGGATCTTTGCGGCTGTTCGCCAGCGGACCAATGACCGCGATCGATTTTTTTTCGGAATCACTGAGCGGCAGAATCCGATTCTCGTTCTTGAGCAGGACGATTGATTGCCTCGCCATCTCCCGCGCCACCGCGCGATGCTCGTCGCAAACCAACAGCCGCTTCTCCCGCTCCGCGTCGACGAACGGCCTATCGAAGAGCCCGAGTTGAAACTTCGCCTTGAGCACGCGTCGAACAGCCTCGTCAATCGCTTGTTCCGAAACCCTGCCCCTTGCGACGGCTTCACCCAAATGCGTACGGTACGTGAAACTGGACATCTCCATATCCACGCCCGCGCCGAACGCCTTCTCGGCCGCGTCGGCGTCGCCGCTCGCGAAACCGTGCGCGATCATTTCCGTGACGGACGTCCAATCGCTCACCACGAAGCCATCGAACTTCCACTCGACGCGCAGGATGTCCTTCAAGGTGAATCGATTGCCGGACGCGGGGATGCCATTGATTTCATTGAACGCACTCATCAACGTGCCGACGCCGGCCTCGACCGACGCGCGGAACGGCGGCAGGTAGACTTCACGCAGCGTTCGCTCGGAGATGTCCACCGTATTGTAATCACGTCCGCCTTCCGCGCCGCCATAGGCGACGAAGTGTTTGGCGCAGGCGAGAATGGTGTCGCGCGCGGACAGGTCGTGCCCCTGAAATCCTCGAACGCGTGCGGCTGCGATGGCCGAGCCCAGGTACGGATCCTCGCCCGCGCCTTCAGCCACCCGTCCCCAACGTGGATCACGACAGACATCGACCATCGGCGCGAAGGTCCAATGCGTTCCGGCTGCGGAAGCTTCGATGGCGGCGACGCGCGAGGCACGCTCGATCTGCTCGGGATTCCAACTGCTCGCCTCGCCCAGATTGATCGGAAAGATCGTGCGATAGCCGTGGATGACGTCGTTGCCCAGAATCAGCGGAATACCATGTTTGGATTCAGTCACGGCGATTTTCTGAAGACGATTCGTATAGGCCGCACCGTGTGCGCCGAGGCACGCGCCGATCCTGCCGGCGCGAATCGCTTCCAAGAAATCCGCCTCTTTCGTTTCCTTTGTTACGGGGTTGTCATCCTGGACCTCGCTGCCCGCCTGTTGCGTCAGTTGGCCCAACTTCTCCTCGAGCGTCATGACCTTAAGAAGCTCATCGATACGATGGCTCATCAGAGATCCCGGGTCGGCGGCTGCGGCCCGGTCGGGGACGACGGCAACGGAAAGACAAACAAAGCCAAACCACAGCCGAAGCCAGGTGATTCCCAAAACCGAACGCACGCTAAGTCTCATTTCTTGTAGACTCCCTCATTCGCGGCATGTGCGATTCGTTGGGCAGCCCCCAGGCCGCGTGACGTCTCGGCACAGGATTCCAAACTCGATAGACGGCAGGGTCGAGCGATGGCGCGGTGATCCGTAGGTTCTGGCTTCGTCTTCTCTTCATTGATCTGGACTTCAAGTTTCGCCAGCTCTTCACGCAAACGCCTCGGAATTGCATCCATGAGCCGATCGCAGGACGGATGGTCTCCTACGAGAACCACCGCGCAGTCCGCAAACCGGGCATACTCCACGTTGGCGTATTCCCCGCGGCGTGTCACTTCCTTTGCCCGTTCCAGCATCCGATCGGCGTCGTTCAGATACAGGTTGGCGAGCAACGGCGAGTTCACACCGCCCTGCGGCACTCTCTTCTTGCCACTGGTCTTCAGGATCAACTTCAGCAGTCGTAGCACATCGTCATCCTGCACCCGAAGTGCGACCTTGCGGAGCAGGATCGAGTGACTCACCGTGTCGAAGTAGGTCTTGAGATCAAGATCAATGACACGGGTCAGGCGATGAACCACTGCCTTCTTGACCTTGGCGAGCGCTTGGTGCGCGGTTCGCTTGGGGCCGTATCCGTTCGACCCATCTTGAAAGCCCGGTTCGAAGATCGGTTCCAAGATGAGCTTGAGGGTGCCTTGCACTACCCGATCCCGGATAGTCGGAATCCCAAGTTTGCGGACCCTGGCCCCATCCTTGGGGATTTCTTTCTTTCGATTTGGAAGTGGTCGGTACGTTCCAGCGACCAGCTCGTCCCGGAGTCCAGTCAAGAACGCT
>JAJDDR010000382.1 GCA_029260255.1 Phycisphaerae bacterium | reverse complement strand
TTTTCTCCGCCCCCGGTCGCATCCCGGCCGGACGGGTCGTGTCCGGCGGCGTGCAACTTGTGTCCGTGATGCCGACCATTCTCGATTCAGTCGGCTGGGCGGTGGATTCCGACATGGACGGCCGGAGCTTTGCGACCGCGTGGCGGTCCGACCGTTGGTCGTTCCAGCCATGCTATGGTGAGGCGGAGTACCCGCTGGTCAGTTTCGGATGGGCGCCCCTGAGGTCATTCACGACCGGGCAATGGCTGTACATCGCTGCGCCGCGTCCCGAACTGTACGATCGGAGCACCGACCCCGGCGAACTGTCCAACGTCGCCGCGGAGAACCCGGAGGTTGTCGCCCGGTTGGCGGCACAACTCGCCGAGATGGAGTCGCGGATGGAGCCGCGCAACACCGGCGCCGCTGAACTGGATGCGGAGGCGCTGCGCGCTCTCGAGAGTCTCGGATACGTGTCGGCTTCCGCTTCGACGAGCCGGACGACCGGAGAACTTCGCGACCCCAAAGACATGGTCGGTGTGCTCAACGACCTGATGACCGCGATCTACCTGAACAAACAGGGCGAACACGAACAAGCCATCGCCCTGCTGCAACCGCTCATCGCCCAAAGCCCCGAATCGGACTCGATCTTCCGAACACTGGGCGTGTCCCACCTCGCGCTGAAACAATACGCCGAAGCCGAGGCGGCCTACCGGGATAGCCTGAGAAACAACCCGCGCGATCCGGAACGCCTGTGTGGGCTGGGCGACTCGCTGTACTACCGGGGGATGTTCGACAAAGCCATCCCCGTATTCCAGCTTGCACTGGAGAACGATCCCGATTTCGCCCAGGTGCACAGTCGCCTGGGGGCGATCTTCGCGAGGCGCGGGCGCGGTGACCTTGCGGCGCCCCATTTCGAGCGGTTCGCGGAGTTGAAACCGAACTCCCCAAACGCGCAATCCAACCTGGGGAATCTCCGACTGCAGCAACGCCGTCCCGCAGCCGCGACTGCGCTGTTCAAGAAGGCCATCGCGCTTGACCCCGCGTGTGTCCCCGCGCACCGCGGCTTGTGGCAAGCGATGAGGATGTCGGGAGTCGACCGAACGGAGGTGATGCGGCTTCTGCGTGATTCCGTTCGAGAGCGTCCGGACGACACGCAACTCGCGTCCCGTCTCGCGTGGGCGCTGGCCACCGATGCGACCACACCCGCCGGCCAACTCGACGAGGCCGTACGCCTGTCGACGCGGTGCGCTGAACAGTTTCCGGATGACCCCGACGCGATGGACGTGCTCGCGGCGTGCCACGCCGCCGCCGGTCGGTTCCGGCAAGCGGTGCAGACCGCGGAGCGCGCCCTCGAACTCGCCAACGCGCGTCGCAACGCCGGACTCGCCGCGCAGATCGAAGCGCGGTTGGCGCTCTACCGGTCCAACCGCGCCCACCGCGAGTAGCACTTCGCCGGTGCTATGTCTCAGCCAGATGGTATCTTACCGAGCCCCGACCGTGAGGGAGGGGACGCGCAAAGACGCGCTTGCGATCGCTCCCTGACGGTCGCGGCTCGGTTCGGGGAAACGTCATCATCTCTGAGACACTGCACTAACTGCAACGAAGCTCGATCACCAGTGGCTTGCCGTTGATCTTGACGTCCAGCCGGCCGGCCGCGCCGTCGATCGGAGTCGTCGTGAGGTCGGTTGCCAGTGTTTCCCGGGCGATGTACGCCCCGCACGCGTCGACCGCCTCGGACAACTCTGCATCATCGCTCTGAAGGCTGAGGGTGATGCGGTCTTCCAGGTTCAGGTTCGTGTCCTTGCGGAGATTCTGGATGAACCGAACGATGTCGCGCGCGATGCCCTCCAGCTTGAGTTCCTTCGTGATGCGTTTGTCGAGCAGCACGATGGTCCCAGCGTTTTCCTCGGCCGCCCAGTCATCACCGTAGGACTTCGCAACCAGCACCTCGGAAGGTTCGAGCTCGATGGCGCGACCGTCGACTTCGATCGAAACGGGTGAACCGCTCGCGACGAGACTCGCGATCACGTCGGCGTCGGCGCTCTGAAGGGCCTTGCCGATCGACCCCGCGTCCTTGCCGTACTTGGGTCCGACGAGCTTCATGTTGCTGCGAACGCTGATCGTACACAACGACGAAAGATCCGACTCGATGGTCACCTTCTTGACGTTGAGCTCCTCGAGCATGTGGTCGTTGAACTGCTCGACGGCCAACCGCTCGACGTCGCCGGCGGGCTGAACGCGCATCTCCGCCAGCGGCTGGCGCACCTTGAGTTTCGACATCGTCCGCGCTGCCCGCGCCATCGACACGACTCGAAGGAAGCGTTCCATGCGCTCCGACAACGCCCGATCGATCTTCGCCGGGTCGGGCATCGGAAACGACTGGTGGTGAACGCTCGCCGGTGCGCCCTCAATCCGCCCGGCCACCAGGTTCTGATACATCGACTCCGTCAGAAACGGGACGATCGGTGCGATCAGTTGGCACAGAGTCGTCAGCACTTCGTGCAGCGTCTGGTAGGCGGCGCGCTTGTCGTCCGACCATTCGCTCTTCCAGAACCGCCGCCGTGAGCGCCGCACGTACCAGTTGCTCAGATTGTCGATGAACCGCTCAGTACGCGAGCAGAAGTGGTGTACCTCGAATCCGGCATACGCCGTGTCGGCGACCTCGATCAACTTCTGCAAGTCGGAGAGAATCCAACGATCCAGATCGGTCCGCCGCTCGATGGGGAGAACGTCCTTCGTCGGGTCGAATTCGTCCAGCCGGGCGTAGTTCACGAAGAACGCGTACGTGTTCCACAGCGGGCGGATCGTCTTGGCCCGCACCTCGTCGATGTGCGCCGGTCCGAACGCCAGGTTGCGCTCCGGCGAGTGATTGCAGTACATCCAGCGCATCACGTCCACGCCGAACTTGTCCGCCGCCGCGTTGAACTCGATGGCGTTGCCCTTGGACTTGTGCATCTCCTCCATCTGGTCGTCGAGCACCAGCCCGTGACCGAGCAGCGTCTTGAACGGCGCCTTATCCACCATCATCGTGCTGACGGCCAACAGCGCGTAGAACCAGTTGCGAAACTGACCCGGCAACGCCTCGACCACAAACTCAGCCGGGAACCACTCTTCCCAGGACTCCCGATTATCGAAGTAGCCCATGGTCGAAAACGGAACGATGCTCGCGTCCAGCCACGGGTTGCCCACGTCCTTGACGCGCGACACCGGCGTTGCGCCGCACTTGGCGCACTTGATCTTCACCGCGTCTACCCACGGACGATGCGGCGAGTGACCCTCGAACTCCTCCCACCCCGCGACCGCGCGCTCCTTCAGTTCGGACTGCGATCCGATCACCTCGAAGTGCCCGCAGTCGTCGCACTCCCAGATGGGCAGCGCCAAACCCCAGTAGCGCTTCTTACTGATCATCCAGTCGCCCATGTTCTTGAGCCAGTCCAGCTCCCGATCCATACCCCACTCGGGAATCCACTGCGCACCGCGCGTCGCCTGCATGATCCGATCGCGCCACGCCATGTTGATGTACCACTCGTCCACCAGT
The DNA here is from genome assembly GCA_029260255.1 of Phycisphaerae bacterium. Classification (GTDB taxonomy): domain Bacteria; phylum Planctomycetota; class Phycisphaerae; order UBA1845; family UBA1845; genus OFTM285. The sequence goes on along the minus strand of JAJDDR010000382.1, from coordinate 1,694 downwards.
CGGTACACCAGTTCTTCCTTGCACCGCCAGCAGTGCGGGTAGCGGTGTACGTAACGCTCCTTGGCCACCAGGACGCCGCGCTCCTTCAGATCGTCCGCGATGTCGTTCGCCACCGAGACGAAGTTCCGACCGGCCAGACGCCCGAAGGGCTCGAGGAAGTTTCCCATCTGATCGAGCGGCGCGACGGCCGGCAGCGAAAACTCCTTACCAAGTCGATAGTCCTCACTTCCGCACCCCGGCGCGATATGCACGATGCCCGAGCCTTCCGACTCGGTCACCATCTCCCACGCGATGACCCTGTGATGCTCCTTCGCCTCTGCCGCCCCGTCCAGGTGATCGAACGGTCCGGTGTAGCGAAGGTCGACGAGTGCCTCACCATCCACCTCACCGAGCACCTCAAAGCCGCCCGCGTTCTTGAAAATCGCCTGAATGGACATGAGGCTCGGCGCCTTCTTTGCCGATTCGCCCTCGACCGGTTGCTTGCGCGCCGCCTCGAAGTTCCCCTTGCCGACGTAATACGTCCATTCGCCACAACGCACCTTGAGGTACTTCATGTCGGCCTTGACCGCGGCCGCCACGTTCGACGTGAGAGTCCACGGCGTGGTCGTCCACACCAGGAGCGCCTCGTTCTCGCGCCCGACGATCGGGAATCGCACGAAGACCGACAGATGCTCTGTCTCGCGGTAGCCCTCATTCATCTCCATCTGACTGATGCCGGTCCCGCACCGCGGACACCACGGCATGACGTCCTTGCCTTTGTAGACGTGCCTTTCCTCGTGGCACTTCTTCAGAAACGCCCAGATGCCGTAGTTGTTCTGCTCCGACATCGTGTAGTACGAGTTGCTCCAGTCCATCCAGTATCCCAGCCGTTTGGACTGCTCGCTCTGGATGTCCGCGTAGTGCTGCGCCCGCGCCTTGCACTCGTCGACGAACTTGCCGACACCGTACGCCTCGATGTCCTTCTTGTTCGCGAATCCGTGCTCCTTCTCCACCTCGACCTCGATCCAAAGCCCCTGGCAATCGAAGCCGTTCTGATAGCGCATATCGTGCCCCTTGGCCGCGTGGTAGCGGTGGAACACGTCCTTGTAGGTACGCCCCCAGGCGTGATGCACGCCCATCGGGTTGTTGGCGGTAATCGGCCCGTCCAGAAACGACCACTTCGTATTCCCGCGGTTCTTCTCGCGCAGCGTCTCGAACGCCCGCGTTTCTTCCCAAAACCGCAGGACTTCGCGCTCCATCGCCGGGAAATCCGTCTTCGAGTCGACCTTCTCGTACGCCATCGATTACTCCTAGTGTAGCGCCTCGCGCGGATGGCGTCTTTCCGAGCCCCGACGGCAAGGGAGGGGACACGCGGAGACACGCTCGCGACCGAAGCCGCGTAATATAAGGACATTCGCCCCCGCCGTGAACCCACCGCGCGGTTAGTGTCGGCCGACGCTCCGGGCGTCCGAGTGCAACCTGGCGCCGCTCCCGCACGGCCGCCCCTCGGCCTACGCCCATGGCAGGGCGGGCTGGCTGTTTCGCACAACTAATTCGCAACTCCTCAGCCGCGCGCAATGGATCAGGCGGGTGGTGGCGAGAGTTGGCTTGTGGTTAGGCAGTCTCCGGGCGCTTCGGCGATGGTCTGCGTTGGGTTCAAGCCTCGGAGGCGCAGGGTCCGGTACACGCTTATCAGCACGGCCTGCGTCGCGGCG
>JAJDDR010000381.1 GCA_029260255.1 Phycisphaerae bacterium | reverse complement strand
CACCCGCCTGGGGACACTCAGTGCCGAACCTTGGCACGGGTGGCGTGTCTCGCGTCAGTTATGAGGCGCGGGTCTCATGATCTCACCGCAACTCGAAGCCGAGATCCTCCGTCTCTATCACGCCGAGAAGTGGCGGGCGGAACCCGACGGGCTGGGACACCGATACCGTGAACACGCCGGATCCGTCGTTCAACAGCACTGAGACCGTGTGGTCACCGAAGTTCGCCAGAGCCAGATCGTGGTCACCATCACCGTCGAGATCCCCAGACGAGATGCTCTCCGGTTGGTTCCCGGCCTGCATCGCGGCGGACAATTCGAAGGCGGTTTGCGCAGTGGCAGCTGCCGCAGAAAGACCAATCATCAACAGCGCGGATGCTGTACGGGACGGCGTGAATAGTGGTTGGCAATGCATTCTTTATACGCTTCTTTCCAGTGGATCGTCGGCTCGTATCGATCGAGAATTCCCGCCGACTAGCCCATGGACTCCCTCGCCACCGTGGCGTCAACGGGCGCGCGAAGAACAACTGTCCCCAACGTAAGGAGTAACAAGGTCATGATCAGCATGCCCCATTCGGAAACTGTTGGGATCGGTGCGCCTGGCACCAATGGCGTCGTGTTCATCAACACAGAGACGGTGTATTCCTCGCTGGTCGATCCCGGACGTGTGGCGTTGAATGTCACTAGGTCGGTGTCGCCGTCGCCATCCATATCGGCTGCGGCTATGGACCGAGGTCCGCCCCAAGTCACGAACTGTTCGGCATCAAAGACTTCGAATTGTCGTGGCGCCGCGAACGTCCCGTCGCCGTTATTGGGTAGGACGGACGCGTTACTCGGGCCGAGGTTGCTCCCTCCGGTAAGGCAATTGTTGCAGTTCGCCACTGCAAGGTCCAGGTCTCCGTCATCGTCGAAGTCGGCCGCAGCCAGAGAGAGGGGTTCTCCGCCATTGTCGAAGTCGGCAACTGGAGGACCGGGATCGTACTCGACCTGTGACGCAAAGGTTTCGTTGCCGTTGTTCATCATGACGGCTACGAATCTCGGGGTCTCTGGGATTGTAGGCCAGCCCGCATTGCCCATTGCCACGTCAAGATCAGAGTCGTTATCGAAATCGGCCAGGACAATCGAAACTCCAGACGATTGAGCGCCAAGATCAAGTGGTGAGCCGAAAGCCGCGTTTCCATTATTGAAACCCACGGTGACGAGTGGGCCGAACGCATTAACGAGAGCCAGGTCCGGCGCGCCGTCGCCATTGAGATCGCCGGCAGCAATGGAGCGACTCCGCTCGTTGCTGTCAAAATCGGCGATGGGCGCCATTGTTCCGTCCCCGAGGTTGTCAAAGACACAAACCTTGGAGGAATCCCAATTGATAGCGGCCATGTCCATATCGTTGTCGCCATCGAAATCCGACAGCGCCACGCCAGTGACACTTGTCTCAGATCCGGTCAAATTGCAGAAATGACTGGCGTAAGCGGTAAATGCCCCCTGGCCATTGTTGCGATACAGTGCGATTACCCAGCTGCCGCCATACTCGAAGTAGCCCGAATTGGACACGGCGGCATCTAGGTCGCCATCACCGTCAAGGTCTTCCAGCGCCAGCGCACTTGCTACACGTCCAGTTCCGTAATACTGCGAAGGCGGATCCAGAGCGCCGGTTCCTTGGTTCAGGAACACCTCGATCCCGCTGCTGGGTACTTCACGAATCAGCACGACCACGTCGGGAAAAGCATCTCCGTTCACGTCACCAACTGCCAGGCTCCGATCGGAACTGGCAATTCCGAGGGCCGTGTAGCGGACCGCAGGACCGAAGCAGATGTCACCCGCATTACACTCGCACTCGTCCGGGGTACCGTTTTGATTGGCGTCTTGGGACGCACCGTCGGCAATGTCACAGTTGTCCGGCAGGAAGTTGCCGTTGCAATCAGCGCTTGTTCCTGCAGCAATGGCACAGACGTCACCGACATCGTCGTCATCACAGTCGGCTTGGTCCGGATTGGTGTGGGCAGGACAATTGTCGCAGGCGTTACCGATGCCGTCGTTATCAACGTCTTCCTGCATCGGGTTCCAATCAATCGGGCAGTTGTCATCCGTGTCCGGGATTCCGTCACCGTCGGCATCGGGCAGTACCAGGCACGGCACCTTCTCGGCGTACACGTCCCACGTATCGCCCGCACCGAAGCCGGAAACGTCCGTCCACGCGACGAAGACCTCTCCCAGAGCATTGGTGGCGATCTGCATTTCGGGGTCGCCCTGCCTACCGTCCGCTGTGCTCACTGGCGAACCGTCCGCCGTCTCAAGAAGCTGCCCATCCAGCGTGACGTGTTGGAAATAGATGTCCTGGTTCATAAAGCCCCCAGGATTCCGCCAATCGGTCCAAACAAGAAACACGCCTTCGGTGTTGTCGGCTTGCAGGCGAGGAATATTCTGCCGGCTCGGGGCCGTTGTAATCGGCAGAAAATCCGGGAAAACGAGCTGGTTTAGTTTTGTAACGCGCTGAAGATAATGATCCCTCTCGTTGCCCCAATTCCATACGCTTAGCCACGCACCTCCGTGCCCATCGGCGAGCGTCGGTCCAAGAAACCAGCCGTCGGGGGTTATGCGCTCGCCGTTCGGTGTCCACAAATCGTTACCATCCCCGTCGAGCCGCGAGCCCCAAACCGAGTCCAGAGCCGAGTTGTCAGGATGACCCTGATACCAGAGCACAAGGATCCCGCCCTCACCGTCCGGTGCTGGATTACGGGCGAATTGAGGGCCGGGGAGATTTGATACGAGGATACCCATCGGCCCCCAGAGTCGGGTACCCAATGCGTCCAGGCGTTGTGCTCTGACGTTCGTATCATTCGTGGTCATGCTAATGAAAAGGCCACCGCTACCGTCGGGATCGAGCAAGACACCGTGGCTGGACAGGGTCCAATCCGTGATCGCGGCCTGCACGCCGCAGGATCCGCCCCATGCCTGTTGACCGTCTGGTGCAATGTGATTGACCCACACTTCATCCGGCTGTCCAATCACGAACAGTTTTTTTCGCCAGAGGAAGTAGAAACCGCCGGCCTGATCCGAATGCACCATCGCCGTATTGGTCTCAGCGTTTTCACAGTCAAAGGGCAGGACCGGAACTCCTCGAGGTCCCCAGAGGCGGTTCCCGCTAGAATCAAAGCGGTGCGCGCGCACATGGGCATCGTTGCCATGGTGCAACAGGATTACGCCGCCGGTTGAGTCAGGCAAAAGCCAGATCAGACTGCCGGTGCTGGGCTCATCGAGGGCGATCATTCCTTGATCGCCGAGGAGGCGGTTCCCGTCGGCGTCGAGGTGTTGCAAACGGACCCGGTCACTGGTTTGTCCCGACGACTCAGTCCAGGCGATGAAGACGCCCCCGTTCAGGTCCGCGACAACTCCGCGCGGTGACTGGATGGAGAACTGTTGGAGCCCAGGCGGATCGTCCGCAACCAACACACTGGTTATCGGATCGGCACATGTCCACTGAGCCGCAGCCTGAGACGCTGCTAGCGTCTCGAATAGACCCAACATTGCGAAGGTCATCGCGATCGCGTATCGGTAGTGCATGTCTTGCTCCATTCCTGATCCTATGCTGGCACCGCCGGCTCATGCGGTTCGGTAGCCGTCCTGAAACCCCACCGAGTAGTTCTATGCGACAAGTATAGCAAAACGCGACCGCCTCAGTGTGGACGTCCCGCTACCCAAGGAGAATGGCGTTTCTGCGTCCCTGGGAGCACATCGTGTCCGTCGCTACTTTGCCACAGCGGCAAGAGGCCATGCGGTATTCGGACCCTGTAGCACGTTCACGCCAACTCGTGGTCGAAGCGCGGGCGGCTGCCGTATCCATTTCCATTGAGTGAAGCGAGAAAAGCGGTAATATGGGGTCACGAAACTGCGAGGAATCTCCAGGAGATCGCCGTGACGAAACCGTCACCTGAAACAGCGACCCAATTGCTGGCAGGATTGAGTCAGGGGGATCAACAAGCGGCCGCCAAGCTGCTACCGTTGGTGTACGAGGAGCTGCGCTCGCTGGCAGCACAGTACATGCGTGCCGAGCGACGTGACCACACCCTACAGCCGACAGCGCTGGTTCATGAAGCCTACGTCCGGCTCATCGACCGACGGCATGCGAGCTGGCAAGACCGATCGCATTTCCTCGGCGTGGCTGCGCAAGCCATGCGGTGCATCCTTGTGGATCATGCCCGGAATCGCCGGGCTGCCAAGCGGGGAGGTGATCGACGTCAACTTCTCCTAAATGAAGCGATCGACAGCGCGGAAAAGTCGGATGAGTACTTGGTCGCGCTTGACGAGGCTCTCACTGAACTCGCCGCTTTGGATTCCCGACAGGCCCAAGTCGTGGAACTCAGATTCTTTGGCGGGCTTACAGTCGAAGAAACAGCGAAGCTCCTTGCGGTTTCCGAAAAGACGGTCAAGCGGGATTGGGCGGTCGCGAAAGGCTGGCTGCACCGAGAGATCACCAAAGGATAGATTGAGAAGTCAAAGCTATGCAACCTGAACGTTGGCAACAAGTAAAGCGATTGGCCTATGAAGCGCTTGAACGCGACACAGGTGAACGAACGACCTGGTTGGCCGACGCGTGCGCCGGGGATCAATCGCTGAAAACGGAGGTCGAATCGATCCTCGCCCATCACGCACAGGCACCTGATCTTCTCGAAGCGCCGGCTTGCGAGTCCTTCGCGGAATTCCGTCATGTCGGTAAAGCCGACCGACGGATCGGGCAGCGTGTGGGCGCGTATGAATTGGAGCGATTGATTGGGTCCGGGGGAATGGGCGATGTCTTCCTTGGCAAGCGATTTGATGGCGAATTCGAGCAGCGAGTAGCGATCAAACTGATTAGGCGAGGCATGGAAACAGACGATCTCGTCCGTCGGTTCTACGATGAGCGACGCACGCTGGCCGGCCTGAATCACGACAACATTGCACGACTGATCGACGGCGGGTCGACCGAAGAGGACTGTCCGTATCTTGTGATGGAGTACGTCGAAGGCCAGCGCATCGATTCGTTCTGCGCTAACCATACGCTCTCCACGGCGCAGCGCCTCAGTTTATTCCAAACTGTATGCTCAGCCGTTCAGTACGCTCATCAGAACTTGGTGGTACATCGCGACCTTAAGCCCAGCAACATTCTCATTACCGCAGATGGCGTTCCCAAACTCCTCGATTTCGGTATCGCCAAGATAATTTCCCCCCAAAGCTCCGACCACCACGGCGCCATGACCGTGACAGCAAAACGGCGCATGACACCGCAATACGCGAGCCCGGAACAGATTCGCGGGGAAGCCATCTCCACTGTCAGTGACGTCTATTCACTTGGTGTGATTCTATACGAGTTGTTGACAGGCCATCAGCCCTACCGGATGAGCAGCGGCACGCCGGCCGAGATGGAAAAGCTCTTCTTGGAACAAGAACCGCCCAAGCCCAGCACTGCGATCAGCCAAGTTGTGCAGACGGTCGCGCCCGACGGACCGCGCAGCGAGACCCTCACGCCGGAATCGGTCAGCAAAACGCGCGATGGCCAACCCGACCAGCTCCGGCGCCGACTCGCAGGTGACATTGACAACATCGTTCTCATGGCGATGCGAAAAGAACCTGAGCGAAGATATGCTTCCGCTCAGCAACTCTCCGAGGACATCCGCCGGCACCTCGACGGCCTACCTGTGATCGCGCGCAGCAATACATTCGCCTACCGCGCATCGACTTTCGTCAAACGAAACAAGACGGGGGTCGTGGCGGCCGTGGCCATTGCGATAGCGATACTCATGGGAATCGTAGGAATCACGCAGCAGCGCAACCAAGCCGTCGCCAACCTCGTGCGCGCCAGAGAAGCGGAACAGCTGGCGGGCGCCGAAGCCGCTCGCGCTAAGACTGAAGTCGAGACCGTGAAGGAAGTGTCGGAGTTTTTGGTCCACCTATTCGAGGTCTCCGACCCCAGCGAAGCGCGCGGCAACACCGTTACCGTGCGAGAGATCCTCGATAAAGGTGCCACCAATATTGCGGAGGAACTCCGAGACCAACCGGCGGTCCAGGCAACGATGATGAATACGATTGGCACGGTGTATCAGCAGCTCGGACTATTTGACAAGGCGCATCCCCTCATTGAGGGCGCACTGACGATTCGGCGCAAGCTGTTTGGCAGCGAACATCTCGCTGTAGCGGAGAGCCTGCACAACGTAGCAGCCGCGAGCCATGCAAGGGGAGACTATGCGGCCGCCGAGCCGCTGTTCCGGGAAGCGCTGGCAATTCGTCGCAAACTGCTCGGCAACGAGGATGCGGAAGTGGCCGCCACCTTAAACGGCCTTGCTGTCCTTCTTCGTGTTGCGGGACGGCTTGCGGAGGCAGAGCGTCTCTATCGCGAAGCGTTGGTGATGCGTCGCAAGCTGCTGGGCGATGAGCATATTGACGTGGCCGAAACGTTGAACAACCTAGGCATGTTACACCATCTGAAGGGCGAATATGTCGAGGCTGAACGTTTGCTCCGCAACGCATTGGCCATGCGCCGCAAGCTCCTAGGCGTACTACACCCACAGGTTGCAGAGTCCATGAATAACCTGGCTGGTCTGCTGTATGCTATCCAGGATTTCGGAGCGGCTGAATCGCTTCTCCGCGAGCAGGTGGTCATGTGCCGGGCATTGCTGGGTGACGAGCACCCCAAGTTGGGAGGGGCGTTGCACAATCTGGCTTTTGTCCTTCACGCACAGGGAAAGCACAGCGAAGCGGAGCCGATTTACCGAAACGCGTTGGCGATGCGCCGCAAGCTGCTAGGCGGTGAGCACCCGGACGTGGTCTTTTCATTATCAGGACTGGGCGGGCTACGGATGGACGAAGGGGATGCGGCTGGAGCTGAACCGCTGTTTCGTGAGTCTCTTGAAATACGGATCAAGGGCCTTCCCAAGGGGCACTGGATGATCGCCGACTCGGAGAGCCTTCTTGGCCTGTGCCTTACAGTCTTGGAGCGATATGAGGAGGCTGAGCCGCTCTTGCTCAACAGCTTTCCCGTCATTAAATCTGGCCTTGGCGAAAACCACGTGCGAACACAAAAAGCGTTGCAACGCATCGTCGATCTGTACGAAGCCTGGGGCAAATCCGCCAAAGCTGTTGAGTATCGCGCAAGGATGGGTGCAACCGAATAATGAGACTGACTCCGTCACGGCAGTCGCGCTAAGCAATTGAGCCGCCGCGTTTTTTGGTCATTATCGTCCTCCCATTTTCAGGCAGTTCGTGGTGGTCTGAATTCTGGAGTACGATTCTGGCCGGAAGAACCGTCACGCCTTGGTGTTAAGCAATGCAACAGAAGCCTGATTCACGGACTGAACCGCCCTCCTGCGGGCCGCGGGACGATTCTGCACCTGCCCTCACCGCGGTAGAATCACCCCGGTGAATGACGAAGCCCGAGTCCGGGCGCGGAGTGGTCAGCCAAATGGATCAGCCACGATGGTCTGTCTATCTCGTGCGGTGTGGGACC
>JAJDDR010000039.1 GCA_029260255.1 Phycisphaerae bacterium | reverse complement strand
TCTAAAGGTCGCGTGCAACGAGCTTTACGACGACTCCCTGGATGGAGAAATCGGTCTCGGGGTCGACCATGATGGGGGGAACGGCTGGATTGTCGCCGCGAAGGAGGATGAGGCGACCTGCGGAGCGATCTTCAACGGAGATGCGTTTTAGCGTCGGACATCCGTCGACGAGGCAGGCGCAGATTCGACCCTGGACGTGAACCGGGTTCACGTCGGGCCTGTAGCTGACGAGGACGATGTCGTCGGGCTTGAGGGTCGGTTCCATGCTGTCCATGCTGAGTTTGAGGCAGTAGCGATCGGACGCCCAGAGGTGTCGCAGGACGGGGAACATCTCGAGCTGTTCCTGCGATTCGGAGGGTTTTCCAGCGGGAATAGAGCCAAAAAGCGGGAGTTCACCGGTTTCGAGCGGTTGTGGAGCGTCGTGTTCGGCGCCGCTGCCGATGATGACGGCCGCGGGGACGCTGAGGGCGACCGCGAGCGCATTGATGGTCCGCCTGGACGGCTCGCTCTTGTCTCGCTCGATGGCCGACAGGAACCCCTGGTTGATTCCGGCCCGCTCGACCAACTCGGTCTGCGTCAGCCGCCGCTCCTTGCGCAATCGCCGCAGTCGGGCACCGAGGCTCTCGGCCGCTCGTTTCGCAACCAGTCGGTCCCTTGCGTCCATATCAATATGGTACGGGCAATGATAGGTGATGCAAGGGCAATATTTCTGGATTGTTCGAGACGGTGGGGGGGCAGGCCGGTAGCGTTGCGGCGGGGAAGAGCACGCGGACCTCCTGCGGAAGAAGTCGCGTACCGGGCGTCCCTGCGGAAACATGGGCTACGCGCGCCCGAGTTCTATCCCGACCGAACCCTACGGCAGCGGTCCGGTGAAACCGTCCTGGAACGCGCTGAAGTCGATCAGGTCCACGTCGCCGTCGTCGTCGGCGTCGAAGTCGCCGCAGTAGCCGACATTGAGGGTAACGTAGTGCGCGGATCGGTGCGGATCATCGCAGTTCACGACGGCGCCGTCCGATGCGATCAATCGCAGCACATAGGCGCAGGCTGGAAGCGCCGACGTGTCCCAGTTGGCCAGCGGGGTGTTGACGGCGTTGGAAGTGCCCGAGATCAGCGTTTGCCAGCCCGCGATGTTTCCGCCGGCGACCTGGAGCGTCCACCCGGCCATGTTCGCGTCCAAGGCTGTTCCGACGATCTGCACGACGCCGCTTACGTAGTCGCAGTTCAGCGGATTGGCGATCTGAACCGTCGGCGGGGTGTTGTCGACGACGATCGGGTGTATCACGGCGTCGGTATATCCGCAGGTGGTCTCGCCGGTCAATCGCACGTCGTAGTTGCCGTCCGGCACGGCCGTGGAATCCCACACGCTGAGCGGGTTGTTGATCACCGAGTTGTTGAACACCCCTGGGCCGATGGGCGACCATCCACCGCCGCCGGCAGGTCGGTAGTCGAGCGTGTAGTGATGGAAGCAGAGGTTGTCCGAGGCCGAGCCGTCGAAGCACACGGCCCCCCCGTAGATGCCGTTTTGCGCCGGTGATCCCATGGCGAGGTTGTCAAATGCCCGGTCAAGCCAAACCACCTGCATGTCGGTGGACGACTTGCCGCAGGCGTTCACGGCAGTCAGTCGCAGAAAATAGTATCCTTGGGTCAACCCGGCCGCGTTCCAATTGCCGAGAACTCCGCCGACTACCGGCGTGGTGCGCTCGTCGATGAGCGTCCATGCCCCGCCATTTACGGGGCGGTACTCGAGCGTGTACTTGCCGAGCCCGTCGTCGGGGTCGTCGGCGGTTCCGGTGATCTGGATGTTGTCGCATCCGCAAGAAAACGACGTGGGCGCGGTGAGGTCGGCCACGGGCGCGGTCGTGTCACCGGCGCACAACGTCACGTTGACGCCGAGGCACAGGTCGCACGCAGCGGCGTTGTCGTTGTAGGCGCCGACCTCGAAGAAATAGGTTGCGTCCGCGGACACGGGGATGGTGATGTTCCCGCCGAAGAACGAGCAGCCGTTGTCACACGCAGCCGTCTCCGTATCGTCCGTGCAGAGTTCGTCGAGTCGCACAGGGAATTCGCAATCGCCGGAGGCCGTCCACGGCTGAATGACCGTGTCGAAGCTGGTCGAGGGATGACAGCTATTAAACGTCAGCAGGCCGCTAATGACCGGCGTCACTTGGAACCACACGACGTGGCCGGGATTGAATCCGCAGCTCATCGCGAAACTTCCCGCCGCATTCGTGACGTCCATGACGACCGAGTGGGTTCCCGGTTGGCCGGAAATGATACGCGGGCCACAGGGCGAGATCGCGGGAGCCTCGCCGGGACATTGAGCGTAGGTCGTGGCGCCAGACCAAACGAAGGCGACGCCCAAGAGCGCGATGTGCCGGAACCGTAACATGTCGATCCTCCTTTACGATGACCGTCTCAAGCCGCCTCCGCATGCTGTGGAACGAGCCGAACCGGGCTAGTCTGAAGCCGCGCTTGCACGTTGGCACACACGCACCCGCACGCAACGTCTTGGCACCCTTTGCATCAGGGGATCCACATTTTCCACGAGGATTCGCTGTGGATCGACATACCAAAGATATCGCGTCTCAATCGATCATCCTACGCAAACGACGTACTCGATTCAATCGAAATCGGCGTCTGTCGCCGTGAATCGCGCCTGCTTGCTCACTCCGCGGGATCATTCCCGCACCTGATGCCTCCGGGGCGACGTTTCCGGACCCGTTTCCGGGCAGCGTCGACCCGGGGACCACTCGAATCATCAACGTTTCGCTCGATCGGGAGCGTCACTCGCGCTGCCCCAACGGCGGCGAGACTTGCTCGGGATGGAATCCGGTTGGCGATCGCACCTTCGCGGCGGGGAAGAGCACGCGGGTTTCCCGCGGGAGAAAACGCGTACCGGCCGCCCCTGCGGAGACATAGCCTACGTGCGACGTATCGAATCGCGCACCGGCCGAACCCTCACCCCCGCAAGCCCTGCCCGCGCCACCAACGACCCCACACACAGCGGAAGATAATGCGCGTGTCCCCCGAATCCCTGTCCCCCGAATCCCCACGTCGTCGCCGCCGTAACGGCTAAACCCGTGAACTACCGCCAGTTAGTAACCGGAGGCAGCTAGAGAATCAGTACCGATAAAAAAGGTATTGCGGGGCTTGACACGGGGACATCGAACGAGGTAGGCTGTCGCGAGCGGATACGGCGCGATGCTTGTTTCGGCGTCGGCGTAAGAGAAGAGGAGATGAATGTGGGGGTGCGCTGCTACGCTCGCTCGCCGCAGCGGGTGCTCGGCGTCTGGAAAGGAGTTAGCCGTGAAGAGACTCGTTATCTTCGTTGTGGTTCTGTCGGGCTTCTCGGTGTCGGCGGCACACGCCGCCCTCGTCACCGATCCAACTGACCCGCGCACCTGGCAGGGTGCCGGCGTGGGGACGTTTGCCGCCCTGTTCTACGGGGCGGACACCCCGGCCAACCGGCAGCTCGTCGTGGACAATCAACTGTTGGACGACGGTCTGTTCAACCCCACCAGCTTCGTCGCCGGGACGCTGATGTCCACACCCTGGGCGAACGGAACCGGCGGCGGCGCCTCGCCTTACCCGGGCGTGATAGGTGTTGCCCACATCGGCGGTGGCAACAAGGGGCAATCGTTGGATATGACCGGCACGGGGAGTTACGGGTATGTCCTCAGCGGACTCGACGTGTTTGACTCCGCCAACGGCATCGACGAGTTTTGGTTTCAGTCGAGCAATACGGTCGGGGACACGGTGTTCGACCTGGGGTTCAGTGCGACGAAGGCGGCGATCTTCAACTCGATCGACCACGGCCCCATCCCTCAGGAAG
>JAJDDR010000380.1 GCA_029260255.1 Phycisphaerae bacterium | reverse complement strand
GGAAACGGCCAGAGCGAGCTCGTCGACGTCCTAGCCGGGCTCCTCACGCCTCAGGCCGGCACACTCCGTATCGGTGATGAAAAGCACGATCTGACCCGACGAGGGGCCCGTCGGAGTCTCGATGCGGGAGTGATACCGGCGGATCGCCACAAGCACGGAGTGGCACTCGATCTATCGCTGCTGGAGAACCTCATGATGCGCGACTTCGATTCGGCACCATTCGCAGCCCACGGTGTCCTCGTTCGCCCCGCGGCAGTCACCCACTGCAACGAACTTGTCAGGCGCTACGACATCCGTACCGTAGATGTCTTCACCCGGATGCGGGCGCTTTCGGGAGGGAACCAGCAGAAGGCGGTGATCGCCCGCGAGCTGAACAGAGCTCCGCGGCTCGTCGTCGCGGCGCAACCTACCCGCGGTCTGGACGTTGGCGCGATGGAGTTCGTCTACGAGATGCTCCTCAACTACCGACAGCAAGGCGGAGCGGTCCTGCTGATCTCCAGCGAACTCGACGAGATCCTGACGTTGTCGGATCGGTTCGCGGTGCTCGCCGGTGGACGGATCATGGCGGTGCTTCAACCAGGCGAAGCCACACCCGAACTCGTCGGCATGCTCATGGCCGGCGAAGAGCGTACCAAGTGAGGGTCATCGGACCGATGAGTGCGCGGCTTGCCCCGCCCATTGCAGCGGTCCTGATTGCCGTTGCCGTCTCTGCTGTGATCATCGCTCTCTCTGGTGCGAACGTGGCAACAGCGGGCCGGGCCATCGTCGAAGGAGCATTCGGCTCTCGCAACCAAACCGCGAGCACGCTCAGCAAGACAATCCCCATCAGCCTGGCCGCAATGGGTTGGATCGTGGCATTCAGAGTCGGACGAATCAACGTCGGCCTCGAAGGCCAGATGATCCTCGGGGGAATTGCCGCCACGTGGGTAGGTGTGTACGTCTCGGCTCCAGCACCAGTCCACCTGGCAGCAGCCACGTTGGCCGGTGCAGTTGCTGGAGCGGCCTATGCCGCGGTCGCGGGTGTGTTGCGGGCACGGCGAGGGGTCAACGAGATCATCTCCGCGCTGATGCTCAACCTCATCGCAGTCCAGATCCTGTCGTGGCTCCTCCGCGGACCGATGCAAGAGCCCTCCGGCACATTCAACCGGAGTCGGTCCCTCAGCGAGAGCGCCCGGTGGCCAAGGCTACTCACCGACACCGCTCTTGGATGGGACTTCGTACTCGGAATCACGATGGTCGCCTTCGGCTGGTTTGTGCTGGCGCGAACGACGGTTGGCTACCGGCTCCGCATCACCGGCGCGAACCCCGACGCCGCGGCTCATGTGGGGCTCCCCACCGTCGGGATCGCTGTAGGGGCCTTCGCTGCGTCGGGCGCGCTCGGCGGTCTCGCCGGCAGCACACAGATTCTGGGGGGTGAAACCACCAGTCTGTCGGACAACTTCACCGCTGGCTTCGGGTTCGTGGGCATCGTCGTGGCGCTCCTTGGGCGTAACACACCCGCCGGTGTGCTGCCCGGAGCACTCTTGTTCGCCGTGTTGTTGCAAGGAGGGGGAACCCTGGAGTCCCGCGCCGGCGTGCCGGTCGAACTCGTGCTCATCACCCAGGGTCTTGTCATCTTGCTCGTTGCAGGCAGCAGCTTCGCGACCGATGTGGTCGAGGCGCGGATCGCGAACGTCGCTCCCGAGGACCTCGACTCAGGGACAGACGGGTGATGGGGCCCTTCGACGCCGCCTGGCTCGCAGCGGCCATCCGCCTGTCGGTACCAATGACCTACGCCGCGAGTGGAGAGCTCGTTGCGCAACGCGCCGGTGTGCTGAACCTCGGACTCGAGGGCATGATGCTCGCGGGCGCGTTGTGTGGCGTGCTCGTCGCTTGGTCGTCTGGCGTGTTCTGGCTTGGTGTCGTCGGAGGTTTGGCCGCGGGTGTGGCCGTGGCGGCCATCATGGCCGGTCTTTCGATCACCCTGCGCGCGGACCAGATCGTCGTAGGCGTCGGGATCAACATCTTGATGGTGGGCGTCACCACATTCGTGTTTCGACGCGTGCTCGCGAGTCGAAACGTGCTCCTCGACCGGCCCGACCCCATTGGGATTCCACTCCTCGAAGACATCCCGTTCGCGGGACAAGCGCTATTTCACCACACACCACTCGTCTATTTGGCCTTCGCTGCGCCGCTTGGCGCCTGGTTCCTTCTGTACCGGACACGGACTGGGCTTGTCATCCGCGCCGCGGGTGAGACGCCCTCGGCAGCTGACACTGCGGGCCACAGCGTGGAGGGAACCCGCTGGCTCGCGACCCTCGTTGCAGGCGCGGGCGCGGGCCTCGCAGGTGCGTCGCTGTCGATCGGCTCTGTTGGGCTGTTTGTTGAGAACATGACTGGCGGTCGTGGGTTCTTGGCGGTCGCAGCAGTGATTTTTGGGCGGTGGCGGCCGCTGGGTGTCTTGTTCGGCGCGCTATTGTTCGGCGCCGCGGACGCGCTCCAGCTCCGGCTTCAGGCGGAGGGCGTCGTGCCGCGGCAGGTCTGGTTGGCGATCGCCGCAATTGCCGTGATCTT
>JAJDDR010000379.1 GCA_029260255.1 Phycisphaerae bacterium | reverse complement strand
CGGAAGAGGAGGGTGCCGGCGGTGAAGAGTAAGAGCGCTGTGACGAGCATGGCCCATTCGGTGAGCGTGGGGATGCCGGGGTTGGGCAGCAGTACGTACTCGCTGGTGATGGTGAGCTGCGGGATCTTGCCGAGTTGGATGGCCATCGACTGGATCGACTCCGCCGTCTGCGTCGGAGACTCGGGGATGATGCGGACCTCGTCACCCGTTGGGGTGGGCCCGCCGGGGATGGTGATCAACTGCGGCGAACCGAAACCGAGTGACACGCTTCAGGCACCCGGGAGACCGGCGAAGACGTTGCCGGCCGTGCCGTGGTTGGGCCAGGCGGGGAGCTGGGCGAGCGTGCCGCTGAGCCCGCCGGCGCCGTCAACGAACGCGCCGGCGTTGTAGACCTCGATGGTGAACGTGGTCGAGCCGAGGTCGGTGGCGGCTTCGATGTCGACGCCGGTGACGACGATCTCTGCGCCCTGCAGACCGCCGGCGATGGAGGCGCCGCCGAGGGTGAGGTTGCTCATCCCGTCCATGACCAGACCGACGGCCGGGATGGTGAGCGAATCGACGTTGGTCAGCAGGAGCGACGCGGTCTGCATGAAAACTACCCCGGCGGCGGGCGGGACGACGGCCTCGATCTGCACGCTGGTGGCGGGGTGCGTGCCGAGCGCGGCCGCGCCGTCCATGACCGTGACCGTCCTCGGCGTGACGGAGTAGTCGCTTACGCTGATGAGTCGGTCGATTTGATCGTATTCGTATCGAAGCTCGGTGGGGCGAACCTCTTCGGCGGGGACCGTGATGACCGGCGTTTCGACGGCGATGAATGTCGCGACGACATCGTCGACGTTGACCAGCCGCACAGTGTATTCGGTCACGCCCAGCGGGGAGAAGTCGGCGGTGGTGGTTTGGCTGACTGCGTCGAGCGCGAGTTGCATGGTGCCGATCGCGGAATCGGGCGTTCCGTTGATCGAACCCGACACGGCCAGGTCGATGAAGGCGTCGAGTATGGGGGTCCAGTCTATGATCGACACCGCGAAGCCCTGCGACTGCCCGACGTCGAACCTGACGCCGTCGAGCCCGCTGGAGCCGATGTTGGAGATGACCAGCCCGGCGGCGGTTTGGTCGACCACCGCGCCGCCGAGCGTCGTTGCGGGCAGCCCGCCGGTGACGAAGGTGCCGATGGTGGATTCGTCGATGATGGTGAACCCGTTGAGGTCGGCGCCCTGAAGCGCGGTGCGGAAGAAGTTCAGGTCGCTCAGCACCTCAGTCCCGAAGCGGACGGTCGCGCCGGTGGTGATCACCGGGGCGCCGAGGGAGGGGTCGTTGATCGTCAGGTAGCCGCCCGTCGAACCGGCGAAGGACGCGGCCCCCAGCCCCCGGCTGGCGTGGCCGAACATGCCGATCGCCTCGTCGACGATGGTGAACGCGTCGACGCTTTGGGCGGTGACGTCGGTGCGGAACTTCACGAGTTGCGCAAGGACATCCAAAACGTGCATACCGGTCGCGTCGGCGGTGAAGGTCTGGAACACGCTGGGGCTGGTCTCGAAGGTGACGTCGGTCGGCGCGTCGAACGTGACGTAGGCGCCCGGCGGGAGGGTCCGGGCGATGCCGTCCTGGTCCGTGTCAAACAGCGCGCCTGCAATAAAGACCACGCCGCGGGGGGTGTCGGCGGCGGGGATCACGTTGGCGTCTAGCGGGCAGTTGTCCACGTCGTCGGCGACTCCGACCACCACGCCGTCGAGGTACGCAACCCGGCGCACGGATACCGGACAGAGCGGCGAGACGTCGAACTCCACGGTCACGTCGGTCCCGGCGACGGCCGTTATGGTGATGTACCCGAGCGACTGCTCGGGACCTGCGCTGTGTGAATGCGTTTTGGGGTGGGGCGCCCGCTCTGTGACTGTCGCGGCCGGGAATGACACATTGCGACGGGGATCGTTTGCGATTGTGGTTTTTTTGGGGGGGCGTTCGTCGGCCGGCTTTCGCGCGGGGAGAATGGGGCTGCCGGCGCGCATCGAGAACCCAGGTCCGAAGGACCCGGGGCACCCGCGTTCGGTGCGTCGAGCGCGATCGTGCATGGCGGGGGGATGATGGTACACTCTCGGGGGGAAGGCGTGGCGGGACAGGTAGGATGCGGGCGCGGCGTGTGGAGGACGGACGGTGAAACGAACCGGGTGGTCGGCGATCTTGGCGGTGATCGTGTGCGCAGGGTGCGCGAGCAGAACGGCGCGGGTGGACGACGGTCAGCGGGCGGGGGACGGCGGGGGTACACCTCGGGCGGAACTGGTCGTTGTCAACGGTGCGGTGTGGACCGGCGCCGGGGCCGATGTGCAGGGCGTGGCGATTGTCGACCGGCGGATCGCGGCGGTGGGGTCGAACGCGGGCATTCAACGTTGGATCGGAGATCGGACCGAGGTGATCGACGCCGGGGGGCGGCGGGTCATACCGGGGATTACCGACAGTCACATGCACATCGTCAGTGGCGGCGAGCACCTGGGGCGATTGAACCTTCGTGAGGTGACATCGAAAGAGGAGTTCGTGGGACGCGTGGCCGAGGCGGTTCGCGAGACGCGGGTATCGACGGGCTCGGATTCGACGTGGCTTACCGGCGGCAGGTGGAGCGTGGAGAGTTGGACCGAACCGGCGTCACCGCGGAAGGAGTGGATCGACGCAGTATCGGAGGGAACGCCGGTGTTCTTGTCGCGGATGGATGGACATCAGGGGTTGGCCAACTCGGAGGCGCTTCGACTGGCGGGTATCGACGCGAGCGGACCGGTGGATCCTGCGGGCGGGGTGATCGGGCGCGACGCGGAGTCCGGTGAGCCGACTGGAATCCTCAAGGACGCCGCGATGGGACTTGTGTCCGGACGCATCCCCGCGCCCTCGGAGGATGAACTCTACGCGGCGCTGCTGCGGGCCATGAAGCATGTCAATGCGCTGGGGATTACGTCGGTCCATGACATGTCCGGGCGCGGGGATCTTACGGCGATGTTCCGAGCTCATCGCGAAGGGACCATGACGACGCGCATTCGCAAGTACCTCGCGGTCGCGGATTGGGCGAGTGTGATCGAACAGGTCAAGAACTTCGAGGCACAGGACGCGTGGTTTCGTGTTCCCGGGTTCAAGGCGTATATGGACGGGTCGCTCGGCAGCCGGACGGCGTACATGTATCGGCCTTACTCGGATGCCGAGCCTGACGGCGACTATCCGTGGGGTATTCTCTCCGACACTGCGTCGCCGCCGAAGCGGCTGCGATGGATGATCGAGCGTGCCGACGCGGCCGGGCTGCAGTCGGCCGTGCACGCGATCGGAGACGAAGGCAACCACATTCTGCTTGATGCTTACGCGTCTGTTCGCCGGAAGAACGGCGCCGGCGTTGCGCGGCATCGTGTGGAGCACGCTCAGCATCTGTTGCCGGAGGACATTGCGCGGTTCGCGGAGTTGGGGGTGGTCGCATCCATGCAGCCGTACCACAAGGCGGACGATGGTCGCTATGCGGAGAAGGCTCTTGGCGAGGAGCGGTTGCGGGGGTCGTACGCGTTTCGTTCGCTGATTGAGTCCGGGGCGCTGGTGGTGTTCGGCAGTGATTGGCCGGTGGTGAACTGCAACCCGTTCAAGGGCATGGCCGCGGCGGTCACGGGGCGAACGCTTGACGGAAAGATCTGGATTCCCGAAGAGTCGATCACCATCGAGCAGGCGCTGCGGGCCTACACCGTGCATCCGCCGGTCGCGTGCGGGATGGAAGCGGAAGTCGGCACGCTGGAGGTGGGCAAGCTGGCGGATATGGTGATACTGTCACGAGATGTTCTGCGTGTCGATTCGAGGGAGATCGACACTACGCGAGCCGTCGTGACGATCGTGGGGGGCAGGGTCGTATTCGACGAACGATGATCGGATGCCGAAATGAGAATGAGCGTGAGCAGGTGGGCGACGTGGACCGTGGCGGGTGTTGTCTGGGCTGCGTGTACCGGTTGCCCGGTGGACCCCGGTGGCGGGCCGGCGACCGGTAACTCAAACGCGAATGCGAGTGCCAATGCCAATGCCAACGACAACGGGTCCGGAGCGGTCGCGCGCGTCCCGCAGCGGTCGGGTTGCGGATCGGTGGCGATAGCCTGCTATGACGAGTTTCCGGAAGCGGCGTCCGACGTACACGCATTCAGGCCTACGAGCCGGTGGTCGAAGACGACGCTAACTTGGCGGCTGGGCAACTTCCTTCCGGATTTCACGGAGCAGGAGCAGATTGACGCTGCCGCCGGCGCTTTCGCGTTGTGGGCGAAGGCGTCGCTGCTTGGATTCGAGCAGGGCGGGGACGATGCGGACATCGTGATCAGCTTCGAGCTTGGCAGCCACGGCGATCCGTTCCCCTTCGACGGTGCGGGCAATGTGCTGGGGCACTCCTGGTTTCCCGGGACGCCCAAACAGGGAACCGTACACCTGTGCGCCGCCGAGGGGTTCGCGCTTCAACCCGCCGACGGTCAGTTTGATCTGTTTACGATCATCCTGCACGAGGTAGGCCACGCGCTCGGTCTGGAGCACAGCGTGAGCGCGGGCGCGGTCATGGCACCGGCGTACAAAGTCGAGGGCGCGCGGCAGTTGGCGCAGGACGACGTCCTGGCGATCCAGGCGCTGTATGGGAGTCCGGACGGAAGACGGCGCCCGAGGCGCGCGAGGCGCGCGGGCGATTTTCTGCAGCAGCCCGACCTGCTCGCGCTGAATGACCCCGATTCCGATCAGGACGGCATTCCTGATTCGTTCGAGGTCTATGTTCTCGGGACCGACCCGTTCAACGCCGATACCGACGGCGACGGTACGGATGATTTCACGGAGGTGTTCATCCTGGGGTCGCCGGCCAATGTTCAACTCGGAGGTGACACTGATTCCGACGACGACGGTGTCCCCGACATCGTTGAAGGCCTGTTCGGCACCGACCCCAACCTGGCCGACACTGATGATGACGGGCTGACGGATGAAGAGGAGTTGTTCTTCTACGGCACCAATCCGCTGGTCGCGGACACGGACGGGGACGGTCTGAGCGACTCCACGGAGGTGTTCGACCTGAGCACCGACCCGTTCAACCCGGATTCCGACTACGACGGTGTGCTCGACGGCGCCGACGATAACGCGCTCGATCCCGTGGACACCGACGAGGACAGCCTGCCCGACGGCGTCGAGACCCTGTTCTTCGGTACCGATCCGACCAACCCCGATACCGACGGGGACGGGATCACCGACGGAGATGAGGTCATCTTCTTCGGCACGGACCCGTTGTTCGCCGACGATTTCGGCGAGTTCGCGTTCACCGACACGGACGACGACGGGCTGGCCGACGACGTGGAGACGTTCGGGTTCTTCACCGACCCGTTCGATCCGGATACCGACGGCGACGGGCTTCTCGACGGCGACGAAGTGTTCGAGTTCACCAACCCGCTCGATCCGGACACGGACGGCGACGGACTTTCGGATGGCGACGAGGTGCAGATTTACGAGACCGATCCGACCAACCCGGACGAGGACGGCGACGGGCTGGCCGACGGATTCGAGGTTCAACAGACTCGGACCGATCCTTCTGATCCGGACACCGACGGCGATGATCTGGGCGATGGCGACGAGCTCTTCTTTGGAACCGATCCGCTCGATCCCGACACCGATGGCGACGGGCAACCGGACGGGCTGGAGTTGTTTCTCGGATCAAATCCGCTCGTTCCAGACGGCGGTGGCGATCTGCCGCAGACGGTGAACTGCGGCTTGCTGCCGCAGTTCGGCGATCCGGATATCGACGAGTTGCCGAACATCTTCGAGTGCGATATGGGGACCGATCCGTTCGATCCGGATACCGACGGCGACGGTCTGTCCGACGGCGCTGAGTTCTTCCTGTTCGGCTCTGATCCACTGATCGCGGACACCGACGGCGACGGTTTGCTCGACGGGAGCGATCCGGATCCGCTTTTCGCGGATTCCGGTGGGACCGGAGGTCCGCCCGTCACCAGTGATTGTCCCGGTCCGCTGAACGGCGACGCGGACGGTGACAATCTCTCGAACGCAGACGAGTGTTTCCAAGGCACTGATCCTCTGTTCGATGATACCGATTTCGACGGCCTGCGGGACGGCACGGAAGTCCTCGTCGTCGGATCGGATCCGCTGGACCCCGACACCGACGGCGACGGGCTTGACGATGGTGACGAGTTCTTCCTGTACGGGACCGATGTGTTGCGGTTCGACACGGACGGCGACGGGCTGGACGACGGTTCGGAGATCAACATCTTCGGGACCGACCCGTTCAACCCGGACACCGACGGCGACGGAATCCTCGACGGCAATGACACGGGCACGACCGGCGGGACCGGTGGAAATCAGACATCGTGCATCGATCCGCCGTTCGGAGACGCGGACAGCGACGGCCTGCTCAACGGCGATGAGTGCGCGGCCGGTACCGATCCATTCAACTCGGATACCGATGGTGACGGTTTGCTCGACGGTTCGGACCCGAACCCGCTGACGCCGAACTCGCCGGGCGTCGGTTTCTTCGACAGCGACGGGGACGGTCTGGGCAACCCGCGCGAGTTTCTCGAAGGCACCGACCCCGGGCTTTGGGACACGGACTTCGACGGATTGTCCGACGGGCAGGAGGTGATCACGTTCGGCACGAATCCGCTCCGGTTCGATACCGATGGGGACGGCGTGTGGGATTTTGATGAGTTGGCGCACGGCGCCGACCCACTGGTGCCCGGCCCCGGGCTCCTTCCGCCGGCGGGCGATTCGGACTTCGACGGTTTGCTCGACGTCGACGAGAGTCTCTTCGGTACCAATGCGTTCGACCCGGATACCGACGGCGATCTGATCCTGGACGGCGATGAGGTGTTCGGCACCCAGACCGACCCGACCATCGTCGACACAGACGGCGACGGTCTGATGGACGGGGTCGAGGTGTTCATATTGTTCACTGACCCGCTGACGCCGAACGCCCCCGGCGGCGCGTGACTATGCGGGCGCGGGGGTGGTCGTCTGGGTGGTGACGGTGATGACGCCGATCAGGATCAAGGCCACTCCGATCTTCTGGGGAGTGTTGAGTCGCTCGCCCAACGCCAGATACCCCACGGTGGCGATGATCGCGTAGCCGCCGCCGACCATGAGCGGGTAGGCGATGCTGATCTTCATGGCTCTGCTCTGCAGGGCGAACATGTAAAACCCCACGTTGAGCGCGTAGCAGGATAACCCGATGACGAGCGCCGGCGTGGTGAGTATCGCCGCGACCGCGCCGGTGGGTCCTTCGGCGAACATGCCACCGCCGGCGTCGACTCTGGTCGCGCCGGTTTTCATGAGTATGTTGGCCGTCGCGTTGAGGACGAGGGCGACGAGCAACGCGGCTCCGTGGATGCTCAGCATGGATCGCTCCTGAGGGCTTCGGTACGTTGGGTAAGGGGTAGCAGAATCGCCGCGCGCGGACAAGGGGCGTCGGCCGTCGTTCAGTGCGCGATGCGGATTCGGTCACTCGGTTTCGGTCTTGGCCGATGTCGCGACGAGTTGTCCGTAGACGTTGGAGAGTTCGTCAATGCAGCACTTGTGGGCGACGAACCAGTACCGAAACGGCGTGTTGAAGTACGACGACAGAGCGCCGGTGACGCAGAACACGAAGTGGACAGTTCCGAGCACGATGGCCGGTCCCTGAATCTCGAGAATCTGTCCCAGCGCGACGGTGGTGATCAAGATGATGGCCATAAACAGCGACCAGTAGAGATTCACTTTCGCCCAGTACTTGATGTACGGTGATCGCCGAGACTTGGTCGTCGTCAGCAAGATGAGCGGCGGGACGAACAGGAAGATGCCGGCCAACGCCTGAACGATGGCGGAAGCCCGCTTCTCGGACTCGGACGGGGAGTATGTCATTGCCTCGTTCTCTCCGCGAGCAGACCCGCTGGTGACCCGTGACGGTGCTCGCCGCTCCATCCACAGGCGTCACTGCGATTTGGCCACTGACGTGTACACCCGCGTCGGGGTGCCGTCTCTATCAGGATAATAGGCCCTCATCGCTGAGGTTCGCAACGAAAATAAGTAAGCGCCGTTGCATTTTGGCGTGTTATCGGGCTCGGACCGGTGACGCACGCGGCGAAGCCAGCGCGTGCAGCGTTCGACTCGGCGTACCGACGGAGTGTGGAGCGGGTGATGGAATCTGTCCGCAGGCGTTTTAAACCATGCTTAATTCATACCTTACAGTCTGGCCGACGGTCATCCCGCGCTGCCGGGTTGGCCGGGGCGTTCACGGCGCGAAAGAGCCGACGCGGGTTTCGGGCGGAAAAGTGAAATGGGCGACAGGTGGACGATCCGCTATACGTCTGTTGGGGTGACGATGACGATGCCGCTTCCAGAAGAATTCGATCCCGTCCAGCCGGTCGTCGACGCGGTCGTCGCGGGCGACGGTCCGGCGTTCGAGGAACTGGTCCGGGGGCAGGGGGATTGGGTTCGGGCGGTCGTCTTCGGTGTTCTGGGTGATCGCGACCGCGTCGATGACGTCGCTCAGCAGGTGTGGACGACGGTCTGGGAGCGGATCGGGCACCTGCGTGACCCGGGGCGGTGGCGTCCGTGGCTGTATCGTCTGGCCCGCAACGCGGCGGTCGATGCCGGACGGGCGCAGACGCGGCGGCGACGTTCGGCGGAGCGGGTCACAGGCGATGCGACAGTGACACCATGTGACACTATGGTCGAGGCGGAGCGGCGGGAGACGGTCTGGCGGGCGATCCGAGGGTTGCCGGCGTTGTATCGTGAGCCGTTCGTGCTGCGGCACGTTGAGGGATGGGGATACCGGCGGATCGGTGAAGTGATGGATATTCCGGTTGATACGGTGGAGACAAGACTCGTTCGAGCTCGGCGCCTGTTGCGCGACGTTCTGAAAGACAAGGTTTGACTCCCATGAAGAAGCATGACGAGTACATCGAGCGGTTGATTAACCGAAAGCTGGACGGCGAACTGACGGCGGACGAGCAGTTGGAACTGGATCGCGCGTTGATTCGGTCGCCGGAGCACCGGGCGTTGCTCGAGCAACTGCACTATCTTGACGCGGAGTGCGGCGACGTGATGCGGGAGCGATTGGCGGCTGACGGCGGCGATGCCGGGTTTGCCACTCTGCCGGTGCGGCGTGGGACCGTCCGGCGCGGTCGAGCGAGCGCCTGGTGGCTGTTGCCGGCGGGGCTGGCGGCGTGTTTCGGTTGGGTGGTCTTCGGTGGTTCGTTCGGCGGGTCGGATGGTGACACGGGGCTGGGTTTCTTGCCCGGTGCGCCGATTGCGGCGACCCATCCGGATGACTCGCTGGAAGTACCCCGCAGTACGGCGGTCAATCCGGAGCACATCCGGCGCGTGGGAACGGGCGAAGGTCTGACCAACGGGCGCCGGGACACCGGTGTGTACGGCGTCGTCGGCGACGATGGCAACGTGTATTTGATCGAAGTGGACCGGATTCGCACGGTGCGCCGCCCGGCGGCGCGGTCGCGGGTTCGCGTTCCGCTGAGCGACCTTTAGCAGTCGGTGGCGAAACTCAGAGAGGGCGCTGATGACGACCCGCTTTGTCGCACGGATTCCACCGGTTGAAAACGGGTGCCACATTTTGGCACCGATGGGATTGGGTTTTTTCGTTTGATGCCAGCGGGGACGCGGGTCTCGATAACAAAGGAGTGAATAGGATGAAGGCATTTCTTCTGAGCGCGATTGTGGGTGTGACCTTTTCGTGGGGGGCGCAGTACGCGGCGAGCGCGTCGGCGGATGAGGTCGCCGTGGCGGCGGCGGAGGTCGGAAAGACCGGGTGCAGCAAGGTCATCGTCGTGAAGGGCGGTGAAGGCGAGAAGCCGTGTTGCAGGACCGGCAAGGGTCCATGCTGCGTGTTGGGCAAGGGCAAGGGCAAGTGCAAGCCGATCGACATGAAGGGCTGTCTGAAAATGATGGCCGGCGCGGAGAAGGACGGGGTCCACGTGATGCGCGTCATCGCGGGCACGCCGGGCGAGGAAGCCGTGTGGGTCGGTACGCCGGGCGACCGCCAGCACGTGAGCCTGATGTCGGTCGGCGAGGACGAGGTCGACGTCGATGCCGGATGGCTGGGCGTGCAATTGGGAAACATGTCCAAGGTTTCCGAAGGCGAGGACGACGCGGTGAGCGGCATCGCGATTCTGAATGTCGCCAAGGGCAGCCCCGCGGCCGCGGCCGGGTTCGAGCGCGATGACATTCTCTTGGAAATCGACGATGTCGCCGTCGGGGACGATCTGGCCGCGATGGTGAACCTGGTCCGCGAGGCGACGGCCGGTGAGCGCATGAAGTACACCGTCCTGCGTGACGGCGAAGAGCGGACACTCGTGGCGGTCCTCGGGCGCCGCGCGGACGCCGGCAAGATCGAATGGGAATACGATGCGGACCTGCATCTGGAAGTGCTGGACGAGATGCGCTCGAATGCCAAGGTGCTTCGCCGCGGCGAAGACGGTGAGTGGCACTTCGAGGTTATCGACGGTGAGGCCGGGATCACGTTGCCGAAAAACATCGGCAAGTTTTTCCCGGGTATGCATTCGCGGTCGATGCAGGTGTTCGGCGGTGAGGGTGACGAGAAGCACATGACGATCACCATCATGCAGGACGGCGAGGGCATGTCGATCGAGACGATGGAGGACGGGCAGATCAAGGTGACGCGCACGGATGCTGAGTCCGGCGAGGAAACGGTCACGGTCTACGCCGACGCCGAGGAGCTTGCGGCGGCGGACGACGACGCGTTCGTTATTCTCGACGGTGCGGGCGAACACCACGTGATCGATTTGCACGGCGGGCCGTTCGGCATGAAGACGTTCAACATCGCGATCGGCGGCGAGGACGATTTGGAGACTGTGTGGATTGAGGAACTCGAGGATCACATCGCGGAGCAGTCAGATACGCTGGCCGAAGCGATGGACCAGTTGAGGGAGCTGCACATCGAGGTCAAGGCGGACGGCGAGGATCTCGACATCCCCGCGGGCAACACCTTCCTGCGCTTCATGCACGGTAAGGCCGCTCAGACCATTCGTGAAAACCCCGACGGCACCATCGACGTGATCGTCCGAAAAGGCGGCAACGAGTTGGTGACGCGATATGCGGACGAAGCGGATCTGGAAAAGCGGAACGCGGACGCCTTCGAGACGTACACTGATCTGAAGTCCGCCGGCGACGAATAGGCGAAAACGTACATCCCCCTCAGGTGACCACACGACCGGGCGACGGCATTGCCGTCGCCCGGTTGTTTTTACGCCGCGGCCCGCGTAGCTTGGGGAAACGGCGTCCCGTGCCGATAGCGACCATAGAACGATGCCTGACGCTTGGCGTGACAAGTTGATCGATCGCATTGCGAACACCGCGGCGACTACCGGCGCGTGGGGTTATCGGCTCGGCTCGGGCGAGAGTGCCGAGGCGACGGCACTCGCTGTACTCGCTCTGTCGGCGTGTGGGCGTCATGAATCGCTGCGGTTGAACGGGCTAAAGTGGCTTGCGACGATCCAGGGCGATGACGGCGGCGTCCCCATCGGGTCAACGGTACCGGGGCCGTGTTGGTCCACGGGACTGGCCGTGCTGGCGTGGGGGGATCGGGACGACGATCTCAGCGCCGGGTTCGACACGAACGTATCCGCGGCGACGTCGTGGCTCCTGAGTACGCGCGGATCGCCGATTGCGCACGACGCGCGATTGTTCGGCCACGACACGATGTTGCGTGGGTGGTCGTGGGTCCCGGATACGCATTCGTGGGTCGAGCCTACGAGCTACGCGATCCTGGCGCTGCGGGACGTCGACAGGGCGTCACACCCGCATGTGCGTGAAGGTGTTCGCCTGCTGCTCGATAGGGCGTTGCCGGAGGGCGGGTGGAACTACGGCAACACGCGCGTACTCGACAACGTGCTTCGCCCGTTTCCGGCGACAAGCGGAATCGCCCTGACGGCACTTGCGGGCGAACCGCACTCAGAACTCATCGACCGCGGTATCGGCTACCTTCAGGAGACCCTGCCGCGCGTGCGGTCGCCCTTGAGTGTGAGTTGGGGGTTGATCGGCTTGACGGCGTGGGGTGCCCGGCCTGCGGAAGGCGGCGCGTGGCTCGCGGAATCCGCCGCGCGATCACTGCATCGCCCGGCGAACGTGGTGTACGACGCGATGCTGCTGCTGGCCGGCGCGGAGACGAACCGCCTGTCTCATCGGAGTAATCGCGGATGAATGACGAACCGCAGGTGCGTACGTCCGATGGATCGCGGTCCGGCTGGTTGCCGTCGCGCCGCGAAGTCCTGGGGCTGGGCGGCGCGCTCGCGTTGGGAGGCGGGATCGCTGGTGCCTTGTCGTGGCACCAGCGGCATGAATCGGGTCTGAGATCGCGTGTGTTCATCGGGCGGGCGGATCACTACGAAGCCGATATCGAGTCCGTCTTGTCGGAGGCGTTCGGCGCGTTGGGGATCACGGCGGCCGAGATCAAGGGCAAGCGTATCCTGCTCAAGCCGAACCTGGTCGAGACCGCGCGCGGGGCGTTGCACATCAACACGCATCCGCGCGTGGTAGCCGCGGCGGTTGAGACGTTTCGGCGATTCGGCGCCGGGGAGATCCTGGTCGCGGAAGGGCAGGGGCATCGCCGCGACAGTTGGCTTGTGCTGGAAGAGTCCGGAATGGATGGTGCGCTGGCGGATGCGCGCGTCCCGTTCGTGGACCTGAATCACGACGGTTTCGGAGTTGTGCCCAACGGGGGCGGCGCCACGCCGTTCGCTACGCTGTGTATTCCCGACACGGTGCGCACGGCGGACTGGGTGGTCTCCCTTCCGAAGATGAAGACGCACCACTGGGCGGGCATCACCTGTGCCATGAAGAACATGTTCGGAATCATGCCGGGCACGGTCTACGGTTGGCCGAAGAACCTGCTGCACTGGGCGGGCATTCCAGAGTCCATTGTGGATATCAACAAGACGGTGCCGACGGCATTGTCCATCGTGGACGGTATCGTGGGCATGGAGGGCGACGGCCCGATCATGGGCAGTCCGAAGGCGGCGGGTTGTTTGCTTGTGGGTCGCAACGCGGCGGCGATTGACGCGACGTGTGCCCGCGTTATGGGATTGAACCCCTACGGTGTCTCGTATTTGACTGCCGCCTCGGGGCGTCTGGGTCCGATTCACGAAGAGAACATCGTTCAGTGCGGCGCGACGATATCCTCTGTGCGCGCGCAGTTCGACATAGTCGACGTTCCACACTTGGAAAGTGTTCGCGGGCGCAGCTCCGGTAATGCGTGACAGATCGCGGCAGTTGCGCATCGTCGTCCGGCGGATTTCGACACGTCTCGTCCGGTATACACCTCTCTGATCGATTCGAATCAACATTCGGCGGGTGGACAAGACGGAAGTCATCGAAAAGTCGTGTATTTGTTTGCCTCGCGCTTGCCTGTTTCTTATGTTGCAATCGACGCTTGCAATGGACTGCAGCACACTGCGTTGAATGGGCGTTGAGCCGAGCGGTGTCGCGGGAAGGCGTCACACGGACGAGTTTACGCGGGTGCAGGACGCAGCCGTAGATTTATCTCGCGGCAGAATAATGCCGGAGAGCGAGAAAGAGACGGCGGCGGGTCACGGATGGAGCCATCGCCGAATTCGATCCGCGCGGGGCGAGAGAAGCAACCCGGGCGGAGGTTTGCGAAAGGAGCAAGTTGTGAAGGTTTTTGTTGAGCGAGCAAAGGATTTCCTCCGGAGTGAAGATGGCCCGACCGCCACGGAGTACGCGGTCATGCTGGCACTGATTATCGTGGCGGCGATCGGGTCGATTCAGTTGGTCGGTGAGAAGGTGTCGACGACGTTCACGGAGGTCGTTGGTACCCTGCCGAGTGGTACGCCAGCCGGATCGTAGAGGGACTCGCCGGGGTGTTCCGGTCTTCGGTCCGCCCGAATGTGGCTGCCGGAGGGGAGGCGCCGGGGACGGAACGCATCGACTGGTCGGAACTACGGGTGGGCGTCGTCTGATCGGGCGACTGCCCACCCATTTTTTCGTTCGCCTTGGGGGCACGGGGACGCCGCGGGGAAGGCGACATGCGTTGTCGCCGACGGCGATCCGGACGGACTTGCAGACTGTAGTTCGAGGGCTTCTAGATGGTGTCTGATTACTGGATCGTGACTTGCGCGGTGCTGGTACCGGGACTGGTAGTGGCATCGTGGGTTGATTATGCGCAGCGCCGCGTGCCGAACTGGCTCAATCTGGCGATCATTGGGGCTGGCTTCGCGGTTCAGGGTGTGTACTTCGGGTGGTCGGGCGTGGGCGCCGGGGCGCTGGGTCTGTTGGTCGGATTCGGCGTTTTGATCATTCCGTGGGCTATGCACGGAATGGGGGCGGGCGACGTCAAGCTGATGGCGGCGATCGGCGTATGGCTGGGTCCGTGGATGACGCTGGTGTCATTCGTACTGGGCGCGGCGATCGGCGGCGTGATTGCGGTGATCATGATCGTGTCTGCTCGGCGAGTTCAGCTGGCGCTGGGTCATATGGGACTGATTCTGATGAAGACGCGATCGCGAGAAACGATGTTCGGAGAGTTCGCGTCGGCGAAGAGTCTGGGAGAATCGCCGCAGTTGCTTCCGTACGGTGTGCCGCTGTCAATCGGCTCGCTGATCGTTCTCTCGGGACAGGTCTTTGGCTGGTGGGTGGTATGACATGAAGCGAATGTTGAAAAGCCGGGCTATGCCCGGGCGGCATCAACGGCAGGGGGCGGCAATCGTGGAATTCGCGGTGGTGCTGCCGCTCCTGCTGCTTCTGCTTTTCGGGATCGTCGAGTTCGGGTGGCTGTTCATGATTCGCCAGACGCTGGTGAACGCGGCGCGCGAAGGCTGCCGGGTTGCGGTGCTCAAGACGTCGACGGATTTGGACGTCACCGAGCGCGTCCGCGAGGTTATGGCTCCGCTGGGGTTCGACGAGGGGACCGTGTGGAGCTTCACCGCATCCGACATCAGCGCCACGGTGCAGTGGGTCCGCGTATCGACCTCGGTCGAGGCGATCGCACTGACGGGAACGCTGGTGGTTCCGGACGGCATGTTGCTCGAGGGCGAGTGTTCCATGCGTAAGGAAGGGGTGGCTGGACCGGATGAAGGTGGCGCAGTGTGACGGGCAGCGGGCGACTACGGTGCCGCTGTCCGCGTCCGGAGCCAGTACTGCAATGGTGTGTAAGCACACACGGGGCGTTCGCGCAGTGAGGGAAGTTTGGACGGAGTCCGACCGCGCGAACGGTGTGCATAATCAAGAAACAAGGGGACTGACATGAAGAAGGTAGCGATCATTCCACTGGCTCTGGGAGTATTCGTCGGTGGCATGGCCATCAAGCTGGGCATGGATGCGTTTGAGAAAGTTAAAGCGGATTCGGCGCAGGAGACACTCAACGTGGTGATCGCGGCGACCGAGATTCCCGCGACGTCGGCGATCGATCGGGCAATGATCACACTCATCGAGACCCCGATGACTCCGCTGACCGGAGAGGACGCGTTCGGATCGGTCGAAGATCTGATAGGCCGCGTCGTCGCGTCGTCGATCCCGAGAGGTGGTGTTGTGCGCTCGTCGCTGCTGGCGCCCGACGGAACGCCGCCGGGGCTGGGCGTGCGGATCAAGAAGGGATTCCGCGCCGTGTCCGTGAAGGTGAACGAAGTGACGGGCGTGGCGTATCAGATTCGACCCGGCGCGTTCGTTGACGTCATCGCGGTGATGACTCTCGACTCCGGGCGTCGCAAGGAGACGGTCAGCCGCACCATCCTTCAGAACGTCGAGGTCGGCGCTGTCGGACGCGTGCTGGCATCGGCCAGTGATGGCGGAGGCGGAAAGGGCAAGGTGGCCAACTCGATTACGCTGCTGGTGAAGGACTCCGATGCACCCTTGCTTCACCTGGCTCAGACGCGCGGAAAGCTGACGCTGGCGCTGCGTTCAGACGAGGACAAAGAGAGTACCGAGACCGGGCACTCCACCGAGAGCGAACTGCTGGGCGGGTTCGATGCGGACCTCAACCTTCAACCGAAGGACCCGGTCGTCGAAAAGGTGGTGAAGACGAAGACGGCGCACGCCGTGACGGTCGTCCACGGCGCGAACGTCAGCCGGCACAGCTTCGGCTCCGAGCCGAGCGGTTCGTCGAACTCGCGCAGGACGCGTTCCAACCGAGTCGAGCCGAGAGTGGTGGTTCCTCGCGCCGACGGCGACGACGACAAGGCTGAATCGAATGACGCGCCGCCTGAGATTCCGGGGTAACGGTATGGAGTCTCACGGTCTACAGGCCGCGCGGCGTGAGCGGGGTGATTGACGCCCGACGGACCCGGGACGGACAACGGGGAGTTTGGCGCAGGCGGTGAAGCGGGACACGGCGTGGCACCGGTGGCGGGGCTCAGGGCGCTGACTGGGATTTCCCCCAGGCGCGCCCGGTATCGTGGTGCCGGTGAACATGGACTGGACGAAGACGCGTCACTGTCGCGTGAGCGTGCCGGCGGCATTGGGTGATCGCCCGAGCCTCCGGCATCCGAGGTCACGCAAGGGCCACAGCCGTTGAACGGAGGGTGAATCGCATGTCGAGGCAGAGTTTACGGGCAAAGCGTGACAGGATCGACGGTGGCACGCGGATTCGGAAGCCGTCTCCCAAAGCCGGCTCAGCGCTCGGCGGGCGGCGCGGCGTCGTTGCAGTGCAGGTTCTGGTCATCCTGACTGCGCTCTTGGGGATGGCCGCGCTCACCATCGACCTCAGTTTCATGTGGAATGTTCGAGCGGACCTACAGCGTACGGCCGATTCCGCCGCACTGGCGGCGGCCGCCTTTCTGGCGGAGGTCGACATCCCCGCGGACCAGGCGCGCAACGCCGCGATCGAGTACGTGGCGCGGAACGAAGTCATGCACGAGAGTGTCCCCTTCGCGGTGAACGGCGTAACGTTCGGCCGTGCCGAGCTAGTGGACGGGCGTTACGCCTTCGTCGAGGTCGGCGACAACGAGTTCCCGGACGCGGTACGCATCCAAGTTGCGGCAACCCGCGGACTGTATTTCGCGCGCGTGTTGGGATTCGATGAGAATACGACCTCGGCGTCGGCGACGGCAATTCTCGTGCCTCGCGACATCGCCATCGTCGCGGACTTATCGGCCTCGCACAACGATGACAGCGAGTTGGGAAGCTACCGAGATACCAACGTCAACCTATGGGACGTCTGGCACTTCCTGCCCGGCGGTTCGGACGACGCACTGAGCACCTGGCCTCCGGAGGATCTCGTCGGCGTGCCGCTCGACGCGGACGGCTTTCACGTGCAAACGGCCGGACCGGGTTTCGGTATTTTCCGGAAGATGCGCTACGGCGAGGAGACTCTGGACGGCACGTACGACCCGAGCGAGGATCCGGGACTGCTGCACCTGCCGCGGTACGGCAACGGCATCAGCGATTGGAACAACGCGTTCCTCAGCGATTATCTCGCCGGCATCCGCTTTGAGAACGGCGCGGCGTACAGCGACCTGGAACGCGGAGAGATCGTCGACACGGGGCACCACGGAAGCTCGTCGCGTTATCGGCGGCAGGTCGCGGTAGCGATGGGGCTTGCTCGGTGGGATAGCGGCAAGGCGGGCGGCGCGTGGGAGACCATTCCGGACGCTATTCACGGCAACGGCGACGACCGCGTCGATTCCTGGGAACTGACGTGGACCGAGCCGTATTTCGACGAGCCGGGCAGTCGTTGGCTCGACTATATCTCTTGGACCGGGTCTTCCTGGTCGAGAATGAAACAGGCGAATCCGGAGTTTCAGAACGCGTTTGGTATTAAGACGTTTGTGAACTACCTTCTCGAACGCCGCTGGTCGAACGCTCAGACACCCGAACTCGCAAGCGCGCCGGCGCAGCCGATGCAGGCCGTCAAGGATGCGGTCGATCTGATGGTGAACGTCGTCGATTCGTTCGAGAACGACGATCAGTTGGCGCTGGACATCTACGGGTACACGGTGCACCACCGCGTGCCGCTGACGTCCCGCCCGGACCTCCACGAGGTGTCCACGGGCGTGAACGGTCTCAGCGGTATGCAGGCGGGGCACTTCGACGGCTGGACCAACATGGGTGGAGGCTTGGAATACGGAATCGAAACCCTGTCGCAGGCGCCCGCGCGTAGCGCGTCGCACAAGATGATCGTTCTGCTTACCGATGGACGGGCGAACATCTCGCCGACCGGCGAGTGGCCTCACGGTTCCTGGACCGATCAGCAGGACATCCTTGCTCGGGCGCGGGAGTACGTTCTCGATCAGGCGCGCATCGCGGCCGAGCGCGGGATTCGCATCTTTGCGGTGAGCGTGGGGGCGTATGCGGACACGGCGATGATGGAAGAGGTCGCCGCGATCACCGATGGCCAGCATTTTGAGGCAACGTCCAACGACATCGCGACGTACGAGGCTCAGTTGCAGGAGATCTTCATCCGGCTGGGCGGTAAGCGCCCGGTCGAGTTGATCGATTAAACGGTAGCGCGGGCGGCACGACGGGGCATCAGAAGGGGCGGGAAAGAAACGGGATCGGGGAGTGGAGCACGGTGTTGAACGTGGGATGAGGCGACCGGGCAGGATGGGACCGTACGCGACCGCACGGAGGGGCGCGTAGCCCGGACGATCGTCTGCGTTCATTTTGGGTTGGGGGTTGTGCAATGAGGGCCACTCGAGTGATCGTCTTCAACATGGACGAATCATTCGGCCCCACTCTGCGCCGCACGCTCCAGCAGTTTCCGGCGGTACGCGTGGTCGCCGAAGTCGACGAGCCCGCGGTGCTGCCGCACGTGGCGAGTCAGTTTTCGGCGGACGTCCTGATACTGCACCTCGATCCGGCGCCGGAGGTCGTTCTGCCGATCGCCGGCGACCTGGTGCCGCTACATCCGAGTCTCGCGATCATCGCGGTAAGCGAATCGACCGACGGGCAACTGATCCTGTCGGCCATGCGCCGCGGTTTTTCCGAATTCATCACGAAGCCCATCGACGCGGAAATGCTGGGCGCGGCGTTGGACAAGGTCGCCAAGAAATCGGACGACGCGGCGCCGACCGGACAACTCCTCGCGGTGATGGGCACGGCGGGGGGCGTCGGCACGACGTCCATCACGACGAATCTGGCGGTCGAGCTCGCTTCGATGTGCACCGGCAGCGTTGCCATAGTCGACCTCGATTACCGCTTCGGTCAGGTTGCCACGTGCCTGGACGTAGCACCCACGTACACCATCGCCGACTTGGCGCAGAACCCGGAAGAACTCGAGCAACACGTGATCGATCGCGCACTCGTCGAACACTCTTCGGGGGTTCGCGTTCTGAGCCGGCCGACGCACTTCGTCCAGTCGGAGAACATCACCGCGGCGAGCTGCGTTCACGTGCTGACCACGCTATTGGCGTTGAATGAATACGTTGTTGTGGACGGTCCGAACCGCTACGACGTGGGGGCGTCGTCGATTCTGGATCTGGCCGACATAACCATGCTGGTGACTCAGTTGACCGTTCCAAGTGTCCGGAATGCGCAGCGGATTCTGCAGGGGATGGAGGAAGCCGGTTTCAACCCGGACCGCGCCCGCCTGCTGGTCAACCGCCTGAGCAAGGACACCGGTCCGCTTAGCATCTCCGACGTGGAAGGGACGCTGAACAAGCCGGTGTTCGCGACGATACCGGACGACTGGCCGACGATGAGTACCGCCATCAATCTGGGCGAGACGCTGGCCGAACGGGGTCCGAAGACCAAGATTCGACACGCCATTCGGGATCTGGCTTCGAGCCTTCACCAGCCCGATCAAGCTGTGTCGCGGGAGCCAGCAAAGAAAGCCAATCTGTTGAGCAAGATATTCGCTGATGCTTAGTCTCGAGTCTGTCGAACCGGCGGTGTCGGGGCACCGCATAGTGTAGGAATAAACAAGGGGTAGGCGCGTTCACGGGGGACACCGACGCGCGACCGTGTCGCGAGACGCGGACAACCGGTGGGGTAGAACAATGTTCGGAAACCGACCCGCACAGACGGCGCCGCCCGCGCCACGCAAACCGCTCA
Organism: Phycisphaerae bacterium; assembly: GCA_029260255.1. Lineage (GTDB taxonomy): Bacteria > Planctomycetota > Phycisphaerae > UBA1845 > UBA1845 > OFTM285. Next base: position 3,587 of record JAJDDR010000379.1, on the reverse strand, counting down.
AGCGACCGGCCACGTCCACGCCGGGCAAGTCGCCGGAGGCGCCCGCCGCCAAGGCGGTCAAGCCTTCTCGGGCCAAGCAGGACGAATTCAATCAGCTCAAGTCCAAACTGCACCGCAGGCTCGTCGAGCAATTGGATCTGTCGGCGATGGAGGGCGACGACGAATCGATCCGCGCCAGCGTGTCCGAAATCGTCACACGCCTGGCCGAGCAGGAGGAATCGCTCCTCAGCTACAACGAGCGGAAGCGGCTCGTGGCCGAGGTCCTGGACGAGACGTTCGGTCTCGGTCCTCTCGAAGTGCTTCTGGCCGACGAGGATATCAGCGACATCCTGATCAACGGTCCTCAGCAGATCTACGTCGAGAAGGGCGGCAAGCTCAGCCTGACGGACGTGCAGTTTCGCGACGACGCCCACTTGATGCACGCGATCGATAAAATCGTCAGTTCCGTCGGTCGGCGCTGCGATGAGGTTTCGCCGATGGTGGATGCGCGGCTCAAGGACGGCAGCCGCGTGAACGCGGTCATTCCGCCTCTGGCGATTGACGGACCGAGCATGTCCATCCGGCGTTTCGGTGCCGATCCGATCACGTGGGAGGACTACATCGGATTCAGCAGTTGCACCGAAGAGATGCGGACGTTTCTCGATGGATGTGTCGTCGGAGGCTTGAACATTCTCATTGTCGGAGGAACCGGCTCGGGTAAAACGACGTTGCTCAACAACCTCTCGTCGTTCATTCCGGAGGACGAGCGAATCGTGACCATCGAGGATGCGGCGGAGTTGCGTCTGCGGCAGCCGCACGTGGTGCGTATGGAATCGCGCCCGGCCAACATCGAGGGCAAGGGCGCGATCGGGATTCGCGAGCTTCTGATCAACAGCCTCCGCATGAGGCCCGATCGCATCGTGGTCGGCGAGTGCCGCGGTGCGGAGACGCTGGACATGCTCCAGGCCATGAATACCGGACACGACGGGTCGCTGACCACCATCCACGCGAACAGCACGCGCGACGCCGTACAGCGCGTCGAGACCATGGTGATGATGGCGGGCTTCGATCTTCCGACGCGCGCCATACGGCAACAGTTCGCGTCGGCCATCCATCTGATTGTCCAGGCCCAGCGTCTGACGGGCGGAGCCAGGAAGATCACCACCATCACGGAAGTTCAGGGCATGGAAGGAGAGATCATCACCATGCAGGACATCTTCAAGTTCGAGGCGATGGGCGCGAGCTCAGAGGGCAAGATCCACGGGCAATTCGTCTCGACCGGCTTGCGCCCGGGATTCCTGGAACGGCTTAGATCGCACGGCTCCCGCATGAGCGACACGTTGTTCGAGAGGCGGGTTCTGTCGGTGGACAAGGTGGGCTGATCACCGGGCGATCAAGTGCCCATGGAGCACCTGACTCGGGGGATTCACGATGGTTGCATCACAACTGATCGCAGGGGCGGCCACGACGCTGGCATTTGCCGTGCTGCCGATGGTCGGCTCGATCCTGCTTGCCTACGGAATATACCAGGCGGTGACCGAGTCGCGCTCCTCGGAGCGCCGCCGGCTCACCGACCGCCTGAGTGGGCGCGACACGGTCAAGAAAGACAAGTCCGCCGAGTCGATCCTGCGGCGCATCCCCGCCGAGGAGGTCGGCGGGATGCTTGGTCCGCTGCTGTCCAAACTGAGCGTCACGCCCAAGATCCAGACGATGCTGGACCAGGCCGACGTCGCCTGGTCCGCCGCGCGGATGATCACCAACCAAGCGACGCTCGCCGTCGCGCTGTTTTTCGGAACGCTCGTGCTGGGCAAGAGCCCGGTCGTCGGTCTCGCGTGCTCCGGGGCGGTGATCCTGTTTCCCCTCGTTTGGCTGAACATGCGTCGCACGCGACGGATGAAGAGGCTCGTCAACCAGCTTCCCGACGTGTTCGAGATCATGAGCCAGGCGCTGCGCGCCGGTCACTCGTTGGCCAGCGCGTTGCAGGTGGTCCATGAACAGCTACCCGACCCGGTGGGAACCGAATTCGGACGCGTCTTCCACGAACAGAACCTGGGCATCAAACTCGATGACGCGCTGTCATCGATGTCCGATCGCGTGGATTCCCTCGACGTGCGTTTCTTCGTCACGGCGGTCCTCATCCAGCGGCAGACCGGTGGCGATCTCGCGGAGGTGCTCGATAACATCGGCGCGGTCATCCGCGATCGCCTCGAGCTGCTGGGCATGGTGCAGGCCTTGACGGCGGAAGGGCGGATGTCCGGCTACGTGCTCTTCGCGCTGCCCACCGTGGTTTTCGCCGCCGTCATGGCGCTCAACCCCAACTACGCCCACGAGCTTCTCGACGAGCCGTCGGGAAAGATACTCCTCATGATCGCGTTCGGGATGCAGCTCATGGGTCTGGCGATGATCCGCTGGATCGTCAACATCAAGGTCTAGGGGAACGGATATGGAGTCTCCGCTGCTACTGGTTTGTATGGGGATCGCCACGGTCGGTCTGATCGGGCTCTCCGTCTGGCCGCGAAAGAAAGACGATCAGGCCGCCGTCGTCCGGCGAATGCGCGGGCAAACGTCCGTCGACGAAGCGGCGGAACTTCAGGAACGCGCCCGTGAGTCCGTCGCCGCGAAGATGATGGGGAAGGTGACGCCGCTCGCGATGCGCCCGGTCATGCCCAAGACCGGCGCCGAGATGACGCAGCTTCGCATGAAGCTCTCCGCCGCCGGATATCGGAACGCGACCGCGCCGTCAACGTTCCTGGCCAGCAAGACCGTTATCGGCATCCTCGCCGCCTTGGCCGTTGCCATCTACTCGCTGGGCAAAGGTGACGAATTGCAGAACGCGCTCGGCTTGTCCGTGTTTGGTGCCGCCATAGGATTCATGGCGCCGAACATGTGGCTGTCGTCGTCCATGAAGAAACGCGGCAACGCCATCGCCGACGGACTGCCCGACGCGCTGGACCTCATGGTCATCTCCGTCGAAGCGGGTCTCGCGCTCGATGGTGCGATTCAACGAGTCGGTGACGAATTGTCCAAGGTGCATCTCGAGTTGGGCGAGGAGTTTCAGATCGCTACCCGCGAATCGCAAATGGGCATTCCGCGGGCGGAAGCACTCGCCAACCTCGCCGAACGCACCCGCGTGCCCGCCATGAAGTCCCTGGTCGCCATCGTCAATCAGGCGGAGAAGTTCGGAACCAGCATCGCCCGCGCCCTGCGCAACCAGGCCGACGCGCTACGCGTCAAACGCAGACAGGCCGCCGAAGAGCGCGCCCAAAAGGTCGCGGTCAAGCTGATGCTCCCGCTGATCCTGTTCATCTTCCCGGCCATTTTCGTCGTGCTGGTCGGTCCCGCCGCGATGCGCATGGTCAATATGGCCAAGACGAGTTCGCTGTTCCGGTAAGCGGTCGAAGGTGGAATCCCGGTTCCGCTCCCCGGCGTGCCCCCGCCGTGTACTGCCCGCCGGGGGAAAAGGGGGACATTCCCGAATGGCACTGCCGGTGTTTCTGAGGCGTGAACGAGGTTGCGTATCTGCTGGTGCGCAAGGCGGTGGCGCGCGGCCGCCCATGTTCTGTCGGCCCGGAAGGCGGTATTGACCTGCGCGTCCGCGCGAGCGCCAA
>JAJDDR010000378.1 GCA_029260255.1 Phycisphaerae bacterium | reverse complement strand
CCGTGCCCACGCGTGCGGGGCATGTCTCTGCTACGGAACCGCCACCGGAGCTGCGCTGATGATTCCCGGCGTCGTCGCGCTGACCTCGATCCGCCCGTTCCCCCGCCGCCCCATCCCGACGCACATCCGACACGAAGTCGTCGACAGCTCGCGAGTCCGGGACGCGCGACTAAACGACTCCCGACCCCGTATCTCGCATCTTCTCTCGCTTGAAGCAGGGGGATCATCAGGGTACATTGAGGGCCAACGTTCAGATAAGTGGGAAACGGCGGCGTGGAGAATGGCGAGACCGCTCAGCATGTTTGGAGGTATCCGGAATTGCACTCGCGCGTGATGGTCTACGCAACGGCGTTGGTCCTTGTACTCGTGAACACGGCGTCGGCCGACGCCTTCATGCCCCACGGGCTCGTGTGGTCTGCGCTCTCGCCGACCACCGCTGTCATCGCGGGGCTTGTGATGACGCTGGGGCTTGTACTCGGGGGGTTTGCGCTCGTGCGGCGGCGTTCAGCCAGCGAGTCCACGCCCGAGGAAAATCGCGCACCGAGGGTTGCGGTGAGCGGGTGGCGAACTGGGTGGCGGATGCTGCTCCTGCTGATCAAGACCGGGCTTGCTTTTTTCATCGCGCTATTTGGCTTCTTGATGTCCAACATCGCTGGAGTCGCAACGGGGTTGTGGGTTTTCGCCGTGATTCTGTTCTTGCGGCCGCGAGCGTTGTTCCAACGGCCGCCCCCGGACGCACGGCGTGACGCCAACAGGCGGGTGCTCGGCGCTCTGCTTGTTTTTTGGCTCGGCGTGGTGATTGTACTCAACGGCGCCACGGTCAACCTGGGCCCCGGCGGTCGTGGCCCTTGGATCGGGCAGGTCCCGCAAGAACTTCCAGGGGACACCGGAGGCATCGACAAATCACCCCGGCCGCATGAACGAGGTTGATTGCAGGATCGGTTCATGGTGGCGGTCGGTCTCGGTTACGTCATTCTGGTCGGGTACGCTATCACCGTGGGGGTTGAACTGCCGGTTCTTGTCGTGGGCCTATCCCCCCGTCATTCACTGCGGCGCAGAGTGTTCGCCGGATTCTGGCTGACCGCATGCACCTACCCGATCGTGACGCTGGTCATACCGGCCGCGATCGATCCGCAGGATGCCCGGTTTCTCTGTCTAGTGGTGGCTGAGACGTTCGCCCCGCTCGGCGAGTGCGCACTTTTCTGGGGCGCCTTCCGCACGGGCGGTGGTTTGCGAGACACGAGCATCTGGCGTGATTTCGGCGTCATCACCCTGGCCAACCTGGCGTCGTTTGCCGTTGGCGAGTGGCTGCACGCGGCGGGATACCTATGATTCTATCCTGGTGACCTGCCCCCAATCGCCGATCCCCTCACCGCCTCCCCGCTCGACAGCCACATTGCGTGCGCACTCCCGATCGAGAGAATGCCACCAGATGATCTCCGCGGTCTCAATCTGGATGCCCCTGATCTACCAGTACGGCGTCGGGGGCGTTGTGTTCCTGATCGGGCTTACGCTTGTCTTGCGATCCCAAGCCTGCGACATCCGGCGTCGCTCGGACCGTTTCTGGCTGTTCGTTGTCGTTGGCGGCATGGCGCTCTATTTCGGGGTCCATCTCGCCGTTTACCTGCTGGCGCTCTACGTCCTGCCGCATGGCGGTAGGGGGGTGGGCTGATGACGCCGGACATCCACCTCGCACCGATCGACGTCGTCGTCATCGTCGCCTACTTCGCAGGCATCCTGTCGTTCGGTCTCTACTTCAGTCGGTTCTCCAAGAGCACCAGTGACTTCTTCTTCGGCGGGCAGCGGTTCAGCGCCTGGATCCTCGCCGCCAGCATGCTGGCCAGCATCGTCGGAAGCTACAGTTTCGTGAAGTACACCGACGCCGGCTTCCGCTACGGTCTGAGCTCCTCGATGAGCTACCTCAACGACTGGTTCTACGTTCCCCTGCTGATGTTCGTGTGGATCCCCGTGATCTACTTCGCCCGTGTCCGCTCCGTGCCCGAGTATTTTGAACGCCGCTTCGACGCACGGGCACGGTTGATGTGCGCGCTCCTGCTCGCCGTGTACATGCTCGGCTACGTGGGGTACACAGTCTTCACGCTGGGCAAGGTCGCCCACGCCCTGTTCGGAATCGATCTGTTTGCCGCTTGCGCCGTCATCACCGCGATCACCGGCGTCTACATCACCATCGGCGGGCAGACCGCCATTATCTTTACGGACTTGGCGCAGGCGGTGCTGTTGATCGTCGCCGGCATGTGTGTCGTCGTGCTCGGTATCCTGTTCCTCGGCGACGGTGCGGGATTCACCACCGGGTTGCACAACTTCTGGGCGTACCTGCCCACCGAGGCGCGCATTCCATTCGCCGGGTTCAACGCACCGAGCGATTTCAACTTCGTCGGTGTCTTCTGGCAGGACATGTCCAACAGCTTCGTGTTCTTTTTCATCAATCAGGGGCTGATCATGCGCTTCCTCGCGGCCAAGAGCATGCAGGAAGCGCGGAAGACGCTCCTCATCAATTCCTGCTGTTTGCTGCCGTTCGCCGTCATCATCGTCGGCGGACCGGGTTGGGTTGGAAACGCCATCGCCCGCATGGCGCCCGAATCGCTCGACCCCGACACGCCCGGCGCCGACGCGTTCATCGTCATCGCCCATCTTCTCTGCAAACCCGGCGTGTTCGGCTTGATGGTGGCCGCCCTCATCGCCGCGCTCATGTCCACCGTCGACACAATGATCAACGCGCTCTCCGCAATCGCCATCGTCGACGTCTATCAACCTTACCTCGCGCCGGGACGCACCGATCGGCATTACCTCTTCGTCGCCCGCGTCGTCTCCGTCGTTGCCGCGGCCGGCGGGCTGGCGCTCGTCTTGTTGTTCGATCGCTTCGACTCCATCTACGAGGCCCACGCCGCGTTCACCGCCGCGGTCACGCCTCCGCTTGCCGTATCGGTGGTGTTCGGTGTGCTCTGGAAGCGGTACACGCCGTCGGCCGCTTTCTGGACCATGTTCATCGGGACCGTCGCAGCGGTCGTGTCTTTCGCGTACCCCGCGGTCGTCAAACCGTTCATGGCGCTGCACGGCATGGTGGTCACCGGAGAGGAGTTCAAACCGTCGTACATGCGCGCACTCTTCCTGCTCGTGGTTTCCGGTGCCGGGGGTGTCGCCGTCACGTTCTTCACCCGCCCGAAGCCGGAAAGCGAAATCGCCGGTCTGTGGATCGGCTCGATCGAGGCGGGGCGAGCCACGTTCAAAGGAAGCCCGCCCAGCGACCGAGAGGGCAGGAAAGTCGTCACCCATCTGACGATCGTCGCGGCAGCCGGCGGACCGCGTCGCGACAGCGACAGTCGCCACGTCGTATCGCTATCGCGCGACGCAATGACACAGCTCGCCGCGGAACCCGGCGATCTCCTCTACATCGCCGATGCCCGACGTTGGCTCGGCGGAGTGCGTTCGTTGCACGCCGTCGCCGATCCGCCGCACGAAAACGTCGACGGGCTGCGTTTGGATGAATCCGCGGTGATCGACGGCAACCTCATTGCCCGCAGACCCGTCCGCATCGAGAAGATCATCTGACGAGATGCCCGTGTAAGGTGTCGCTGCCTCGGCCTCGGCCTACCGCGCGCCGGTGAACGCGTCCAGAAAACTCTCGTAGTCATCGAGATCGATGGTGTCGTCCTGATTCAGATCGAAGGCGTCGCATGCTCCGACCGGCGATGTTCCGTAGCATCTCTGGAACGCCGCGAAGTCGCCCATGTCCACGTCCGCGTCGTTGTCGCCGTCGTGCCACAGCGTGACCCCGATCTCGTTCGCCAGGAACGCGACGAACGCACGCGTCAGCTTCGTCGGCATCGTGTAGTCGAGATAGTCGCCGTTCGGATAGAACGGGTTGTCCACCGCGTCGTTCTGCGTGTGATAATACGGATTGGCCGAAAACTGCCGCTCGATCACCACGCACGCCGGGATCCCTTGCGACTCGAACGACCAATGGTCGCTGAACGTCGCCGGACCCGCGATAAACGTCGCCAAGCCCTCGCCGTACACGTCGATCGCGTCAGCCACCCCGTTGATCACCGCACCCGAAGTACCCGAC
>JAJDDR010000377.1 GCA_029260255.1 Phycisphaerae bacterium | reverse complement strand
GCGTGGGGCGCACGCACTGGCAGACAAGCTGCCAGTGGCACCCGCCGAAAGTGTCACGCACCCTGTTGGTCACCGTCGCCGTGTTGGTGGTTGACGATGTCGCGGGCAGCGCCGGCAATCGGAGCCCGCGAACAGAAGACAGTGGCCGCGTGTGAACAGGAACGCAACGAATCAGGAACGATGACATGAATCCGCACGGCAAACCGAGAATCCTCGTGGTCGACGACATGCAGGACAATCTCGACCTGATCCGCGACGTCTTCGAAAACGAACCGTATGAAATCGTAACCGCCCTCGACGCCGAAGAGGCGCTGCAATTCGCCCACGAGGAGTTTCCGGATGTTGCCCTGTTGGACGTGCAGATGCCGAATATGGACGGCTACGAACTCTGCCAGAGACTGCGTGAGATGTCGCGCTCCAGAAAGATACCCGTCGTGTTTCTGACGGCGCTCCGGATCAACTCCGCGGATGTCGTTCAAGGCCTCGACACCGGTGGCTGCGACTACATCACGAAGCCGTTTGAGGCTGGCGAGCTTCGAGCGAGGATCCGCGCGGTACTCCGCGCGCAAGACGAACACAACCTGGACCTCGGCGTTGCGAAGAAAGTAACACGCCGGCTGCTCGGGCGATAGTGTACGCCCACGTTGCACAAAACCCGGCTCGTAGCGGGCGGAAGCCCTGGATTGATGCGACGTGGGGGTGTACTGTCAGACGGGCCGAGTGAACCGGTCCCAGGGATACTACTCGAAGGCTGACTGCGCGCCGGGCTCTCGCGTCACGACGGACCCGATTTTGCGACACGCTCGTACGATGTGCGCGCACACCTTCCAGCCGGCGTGCCGGCCCGCATACACTTCCGCCAGATGCGCGGAATCGGGCAGGAGCACCGCGGCCAGGTATCCCGCGCGATAGCGCCAGCCGTGAGTACACAACAAGTCGCCGATGGTGTGCGTCACGGGCGATGCCGCATCCCGCGGCGCCTGCCAGAGGGCCAATCGATCGCGCCACGCCGGGCGAATCGAAGCCAGTGCGTCGCGGAATTCGTCTGGAATGCTTGGTCCGAACGCCTCCTCCGTCCGCGCCAAGCCGAACCATGCCGCGTGCGTGAGGTTCCACGCGCGAAGACGCTCCTCCAACAGCACCCAGTCGATGGCGTCGCGCTTGCTCGTCACGAAGCGGTGAACGTCGGCCAGCCACAGCAGCCGCTCCGCCCCATGAAACGCCGCGTGGCAGACCAGGTGCATCGCCATGTACGTGGCACTCGGCATGCGAACGGAAGCGTTTCCAAGCGGGCGCGTCTCACACTCATCCCACAAGGCGTCGTCCGGGACAATGCGACCGTAACGCAGCGGCCGCCAAGGCCGGACGTGTACGTCGAGACGGACGGGTCGCGGACCACCGCCGAGGTACTCACGTTCGTAGTGGTAGCGCGGATAGAAGTCAGATCGCAGGAGATTCACGCCCCGGTCATAGCCCATGCCGACCAGCAGACGATCGAACGCCTCTGCCGACTCGCCCCGGATGAGAAGATCGATGTCACACATCGGTCGCAAACCGGGGTCGTCGTACAAACTGAGAAGCAACGCCCCGCCCTTGAGCGCCAGCACGTCGATCCCCGCGTCCGCAGCCGCGGTGGCGATTCGCTCCAGATTCCCCAGGATGCACCGATTGGCCGCCGCGGTGTGCGCCGTTTCCATATCGAGCTTGTTCAACACCTCCGCCGGAACGACATGCCCCGCGCCCAACAATCTCTCTCTCAACAAGCCCGAGAGACCGGCGTCGCGCGCCCGCACCAGCAAGTGCTCCCATGCGCGGAGATCGGTCGGCGCCGGCGCGTTCGCGTCACTCCGCAGGATTGACAGCAAAGATCGCTCGGTGTTCGGCGTGAGCATCTCACCCACCTCGTACGGTGCGCAGGACCAGTTCGCGCGTCTCTTCGATCGGCCCGGACGCCAACTCATAGCAGCGCGCGCCGCGGACCAAGTTGCTCAGAAGGTCCACGCCCAGAGTTCGGAACTTCAGAAACGTGAAGGACTGTTGCACCAGCCGAAGAACGCCGTCGGCGCGCGACACCGGCGCGATCGATGGCGTGGTACCCTCGGCGTACTTGCAGAAGATGATGTGCCGCACCGGGCACCCCGCGCTGACCGGTTCGCCGCCGAGTTCGTCGGGACGCACCAGCACGACGCTTCCCTTCTTTCCCTTGCGGAAGATCGGACGCTCGCTCGCCCGCACGCCCAGCTCACCCAGCACCTCAAACGAACCCTCCTTGATGCACAGCGCTTTCGGGTACGGATGCAATCGCAGCGTCTCGGGGTCGATCATCGCGAATTCGTCGGACAGGTAACGAGCGCCCCGTCCAAGCAGACCGGCGGTCAGCGTCGTCTTGCCGCTCCCCGGCGCCGCCGGCATGATAACACCCTCTCCATCGATCTCGATCGCGCCGGCGTGAATCAGGTAGAATCGCGGGAGAAACAGCATGATCTGCCAGTTGATGGCCCATTCGATATGGGGAGCGATCGACTCGGAGTTCCACAGCGTGAAGCGCCGGACACCGTCGCCCCAGACCTCGTATCGACGGCGCATGGATCGCCCGTCGCGCGTTCGGATCACGTCGACCTTGATGGCGCCCGCCACCGGTTCGTCCTGCGCGTATGCCGCGTACAGCCTGCGAAACTCGCGCATCGCTTCGACGTCAACGCACCGAACGGACACGGAGACCGCCCCGATTCGGAAATGGAACGGACCTTCCTCCGTGACCACCGCAACCGTTTCACGGCGATCGCACGCGCCCCGCAGCAGCGCAGCCACTCCTGGGAGTCCCGACGAGAGTGTCGTCACAACACTGGGCCTTGCCCGCTGGACACGATGCCCAGCGAACCGAGATGATCGAGCGTGTCGCGCACATCGCGGTGCGATCGCTCCGCGCCCACGTCGTAGCGTGCGGCCAATCGCTCACTGATCTCGTCGACCCCATGGTCTCCGTCACACAGCGTCCAGATGAACATGGCGGTTTCGTTCAATCGACACGTCGTGTCCGTGGCGACGTCGTAGAAGATCCCCTCGCCGTCGAGTTCCCGACACATCCACTCTTCACTGCGCAGGGGTCGATCCGACGAACGGCTGCTGCGGCTGGACTGATCCGTTAACGTCGCGGTCACTGCCTCTCCCGTCGCTATGATGTTGGGCTCAAGCCGCTGGCCGCCAGCGCCTGCGTCGGTCGGATCACTTGAACCAACGGAACCGTGTAGATGAGCACCTTGCCGCCGCGCCGCAGGAGCGTCCGTCGCGTCGGCGGCAACTCCGTTGCGGCGCGCGCGGGTTCGGGCGTCTCCCCCGATCCTGCGCCCTCCGCCCTCGTGGCATCTCGGGGCCCGATGTTCGTACTGTCGCTGCTCAAGCAACCACCACCAATCGGTCGGTTCAGCGCGGACGACATCCGTCCGGGTCCACATTCCGATCCGTGTTTATCGGTCGCGTTGGCCGCTGAGTTGATTATCGCGGACAGCCGGGTCAGTCGTCGTTGGGGCGCAGATCGCGGTTCGCACCATAGGCGCGTCCGTTGGCCGACCTGTGGTCCGCCGGCAGCCCGTCCAGAGGGAAGCCGTGTTCACGCATGAACGCAACGAGATGAGCGAGCGGGATCCGGCGGTGCTTGCCGCCTGGAATGCGATATCCATTGAGCAGACCCGTGTCCAGCCATTTGGAGACCGTCTGCGGTGCCACGTTGCAGATCTTGCTGGCCTGCCCGGTAGTCAGAACATCGCCCAGATTGCCCGTTCCAGAGACCCCTTTCCTGGGTCCACTCGCGGGTTTGGTCACTTCCGTGGACATTTCGCTTCACCCCAATTCCGTGGTTCCCAACACCCCCGCAGCTCATCCACCTCAGACGTTGGGTGAGCCTGACCGGACGTACATTCTACGCCGATAGCATACAGGCTGCACAAGTAGGGCAAAACCCCCATTCTCGCCTGTAGGGCCGATTCTGGTGAAAAACAAGGGATAGCGTACCCGTGATATCGGATTTCTTTTCCCAGTTTACCGAATCCGCCGTGACGAACGCCTGCGGAGGCATCTGTTTTTCGGCATCCCCGGGAGTTGAGCGGATACGACGGTGCCCATCGAGGCGGCATCAGCGCTACCGGGTTTTTGAGCACGTCCTGCGGCGTAGGCGCGGGGCGAAGAGCGTGGTTTCAAGTGACGCCGAGCGTGACCGTACCCGTCACCGTCAGCACGTGTCACCCGAGTACGCGCTACGACACCGTTGTCGAGGTGTTCAGCGGGGGCGCTTCCAGACTGCGACTTCACGACCCCGGTCGCGTGCAATGACGACGGGGACGTCGATCTCATCGACTGCGGTGCGTTCCGGAATGACTTCACCGGCCCGACTGTGCCCCTCCCATAACCAAGCGGGTGCGCCGCGCGCTCGCCGAGGGACCGACGCCTATTGGAAGAGGCGTTGAATAACTGCGAAGTCGGCCATATCAACGTCCATGTCGCCATCGGTGTCCGCGGCGTCACAGCCGAACCCGGAGCCGCCTGCGGGTCCCGTGAAGCAGTTGGCGAACGCTGCGAAGTCGTCCAGGTCGAGGTCACCGTCGCCGTCCATGTCCCCGGGCAAACCGAGGGGCGCAACGGCCCATATCTCGACGTCGTCGATATTCCAACCGCAGTACTGCCAAGACCCGTCGGTCGTGCCGATCGTCCAGCGCAGGAAGACGGTCGACTGCCCGTCCGCCACCGCAGAGATGTCGCGTACTTGCTGGGACCACGATGAGTCGGCGACTTCCACCTCGTTGTTCCACAGCAGCGTCCAATTCGTGCCATCGTTGCTGACGCGCACATAGGCGTGGTCGTACTGCGGACGCTCGACGCCCAGCCAGCGCTGGAACCGCAACTCCACGCCCGTCAGATCCGCGCAGTCGATGGCGGTCGATGTCAGATGGTATTCGGGGAGGTTGTTGGCGTAGTCGCCGTTCAGGTTGTAGCCGTACACGTTGCCGCCCGTGTGACCCCCGGTGGGATCTGGGCTGCCGTGTTGACCTCCGGCACCGGTCGGCTGACCGTAGGCCCACTGACCGCTTGTCGTCCATCCGGGATCGGTGTCCATGTTGAACCCGTAGACCCTCTGTGGCCCGCCGACGGTGATGCTGACGGTTGCGATGTTGGAGTCTCCGCCGCCGGGCGGGACGCCGCCGTCGTTGGCCTTGAACGTGAACGCGTCCGGACCGCCGTACCAAGGCTGGGGCGCGTAGTTCGCGCTGTCGCCCGGGAGCGTATGGGGCGTCGAGGTTATGGCGCCGCCGCCGGGCTCGGAAAGCGTCCCGTGTTGTGGCAGCGACATGACGGCGTAGGTGAGTGCCGCCGGCGGGTCGGGCAGACCGTCGTCAGTTGCGATGAGGTCGATGAGGGCAGCTCCGCCAACGTCGGTCGTGACTTCGAAGGATGCGGCGCTTGGCGGGCGGGGTCCGCAACTTCCGGCGTTGGAGAGATCGGACTCGAAGAACCCCGGACCGGTGCCCCCGCCGGCGGAGAGCCCGACGACCGAGTCGCTACTGGCGATCACGAGCTCGGTGATCGCAATCGTCCCGTCGAAGAACATCTCGATCTGAAATGTGTTCTGGTTGCTCGTACTGAACTCGGGCACGTTTTCCCAGGTGACGGCCACTCGGTCGCCCAGTTGCTTGCTCGATACGGTACCGCCGGCAGACGGATTCAGGTCATCGAATAGAGCGGAGATTCGCGGAAGGTCGAAGTGATCATCGATGGACTCACCGTAGTCGGTGTCGCCGCTTCCGAAGGTGATGTACCCGTTGCTGCCGACGTACAGGCTCGTATAACTCTCGCCGTAAAGGAGAACCGCGTCGCCGCCCGCAACGGTGACCGGTTCGCTGCTGTCGTCGCCGAGGGAAATCGGGGTGCCGCCCGCGGGGTCGGTGGGCAACTGCGTCACCGGAACTGCGCACGCGCCGTAGAAGTCGAAGGAGTTGTTGGGCACAAACGTGAGCGACAAGCCGCTCAGGTCGTAATCTCCAGTGAACTGCTCGGTGAAGTAGTCCGGGATGTCGGGAGTGGCAAAGGAGTGGCACTTGCCGCCGTTGTCGTCCGTCGCGGCGTTGTCCGCCTGATCGGTGACATCGATGGCGAAGAAGTACGTTGTGTTCTCCGTCAGGCCGGCAAGGCGTAAGGCGTGCGTGGTGCGAAACCCCGGCGTGGAGACCGTATCGTTGAGCGCATCGCACGATGTACCGTACCGCAGGACCGCCCGAGTCGGTTCGTCGGTGTCAAGAGTGATCGTCGCGACGAATGGACCTACGTCGACGGCTTGGACGTTGGACACGACCGGCGGTGTGCAGTCCACGACGGCAGTGGCGGTGACGACTACGTTGGTGTTTCCGAATCCGTCGTCGGCGTCGATGTAGGTTGCGGTGACGATGTCATCCGGCGCGATCTGAAGCGTGCCGCCGGCGTCGGTCTCGCTCAGCGCTATCGTCCCTTCAAACGCCGACGATGCCGGATCGGTCTCCGTCAGAAGCATCGGCTCACCCGACGGCTCGGAGTCCGACGCGATGCTCATCGTCACGGTTTCCGTCGTCTCGTTGTTCGTGTTCAGGTCGCAATCGATGACGAAGACGGTCGCGCTGCTCTCGCAGGCGTACTTCGGCCGATTCAGTACGATCACGCCGCGGGTCGAACATTCGATGAGGCCCGGCGTGGCGGTCAGCGAGAAAACCTGCGGGCCCTCGGGGACGTTCGTCCCGACCACGTCCACGCGCCAGACTCCCGGCTGCGGGCCTTCGATGTACACCTGCTCGATGTTGTTAACGTGGTCGGCCTGCGTTCGCACGGCGGGCGCGGCGGGGTCGGCCAATCCGCCAAGGGTCCAGGGGTAGTGCTGGTTCGACGTAGGATCGAAGACGACGAGATCGAGGTCGTTGACCAGCACGGGGTCGACGTTCGGGGTGCCGGGCGCGTCGTCCCACGCGAGCGTGATTTTGAGTTCGGAGTCTCCCGGGTTGACGATCGCGAGCAGCGAGTAGACGCCGCTCTGATTGACGTCGGCTTCGAGGAAGTTCCCGGTGCGCATGAAGTCGATGGTCCGCCGGATTCTGACCGAGCCATACCCGTTCTGGTAATCGGGGCCTACAGTGCCGACG
>JAJDDR010000376.1 GCA_029260255.1 Phycisphaerae bacterium | reverse complement strand
GCCCAATCCGTACATCACGCCCGAACTCAACTTTGAATTCCACTACTTCTTCATGCGGAAGCTCTGGTTCAGCCACCTGGCGCGCGCGATCGTCGCGTTTCCCGGGGGGTTCGGAACCATGGACGAGCTGTTTGAGATGCTGACGCTCTCACAGACGGGAAAGCTGGAGCGTCCGATCCAGGTTCTTCTGTACGGGGCCAGCTACTGGAACGAGATCATCGACTTCCGCGCGTTCGTGAAGCACGGGATGATCAGTGAGGGCGATCTGTCATTGTTCGGAATAGTCGATGATCCCCACGATGCTCTGAAACACTTGCAAGAGGCCATCCCAAGAGAGTCGGAACCAGAAGGGCCCGGGTTCGCTCGATCGGTTATCTGCAGTCGCCGGGACGGCTCGTGCCCCGAGCCACGACCACGCCGCAACTGAGATCGGCGAAGAAGTTCTTAACCTTGCAGGCCCACGCCCTTCATAGGAATAGAGCATGAAAGTACCAAGAACGCAGCACCGATCGTTTCTCCTCCGGTTAGCCTCCGAGGCAATGCGGGAACGTGGATTTGAGCCCGAGTTTTCGCCAGCGCTTCTTGCCGCGGTCAAGGGCTTGCCGAACTCACTTCCCGTGGTCGGCAAAGGAGTTCGCGATGCAAAGCAGCTTTTGTGGTGCTCGATTGACAACGATGATTCCCGCGACATCGATCAACTTACCGCGGCCGAGCCGCTGCACGATGGTCGCATCCGCGTTTTCGTGGCGATCGCCGATGTGAGCACGACAGCCCGCGCCGGAACGGATATCGACCGACACGCCCGCGTCAACACGACCTCGGTCTACACGCCTCCGCGCGTGTTCTCGATGCTCCCCGAGCGTTTGAGTACGGACCTCATCGCTGAATCCTGGCGAAGATCGTCTGGCCATCGTCGTGGAGGCGGAGATCACCGCGGCTGGAGATGTCGGCTCATCCGCCGTGTATCGTGCATTGGTCCACAATCACGCGCAACTCGCCTACCCGAGCGTGGGCGCCTGGCTCGCGGGAAACGGCCCGATACCGAATGCCGCCAATGCCGTCCCCGCGCTGGCCGAGAATTTGCGCCTCCAGGATCGTGCAGCTCAGTCGATTGAGACATTCCGTCATGCGCACGGCGCGCTTACATTTGCCCCGATCGAGGTGAAGGCGCTCCTTCAGGAGGACGCAGTCCATTCACTCCGACAGGAGCCTCCAAACCGAGCGAGAGAGCTGATCGAGAATTTCATGATCATCGCGAACGGCGTGATCGCAAGGTTCCTTACTGATCAAGAGTTTCCCGTCATGCGACGCGTCGTGAGGTCCCCCGAACGGTGGGAGCGCATCATCGGTATCGCGGAGCACCTGGGCGCCACATTGCCAGGTGAGCCCGACGCTCGCTCGCTGCAGGCGTTCCTGACTGAGCGACGTGCGGCGGACCCGCTCCGGTTCCCCGACCTATCCCTCTCGATCATCAAGCTCCTCGGACGTGGCGAGTACATGGCGAGCTTTCCGGACAAGGGCACGACGGGACACTTCGGTCTTGCCGTCAGCGACTACACCCACTCGACCGCGCCCAACCGCCGCTATCCCGACCTCATCACCCAGCGCCTGGTGCGAGCTGCCCTCGAGGAACGGCCCTGCCCGTTCGAGAGGAAGGAGCTTGAAATGTTGGCCCAGCATTGCACCGAGAAAGAAAACGACGCCAAGCGGGTCGAGAGGCGACTCGTGAAGTCGGCTGCCGCGCTGCTGCTCGACGACCGGTTGGGGGAGACATTCGACGGCCTCATCACTGGTGCCGGCAACAAAGGAACGTGGGTGCGTGTATTCGATCCTCCAGTCGAGGGGCGGGTGGAGCGAGGCGCGTCGGGGATTGACGTTGGAGACAAGGTCCGCGTGAAGTTGATCGGGACAAACCCCGAGCAGGGGTTTATCGACTTCGAGCGCATTGGCCACGAACCGGTCGGGAGGCGCCGACGATGAACCCTGCTTCGTTACGCGAGCGTCCGGCGTGGGGCGCTAACCGCAGCCGTGGCTGTCTGCCACTCAGGTATCACGATCCTCGTCAGTGTGGTTCGAAGTGGTCCGAGTTGCTCTTTCGGTATGGACTGGCAACCGCGAAGCTGCAGTCCGATCTACGAGCCATGCAATCTCATTCGCGGTTGGCTGAATGAGCTGCGCAGGCAGGCGGTCCGAATCTCGCGGTCCGAAGATGACCTGGCGTAGTATATCGGCCTTGTTCGGCCCCGACACGAGGAACGCAACCACCCCCGCTGCATTGAGCACCGGCACCGTCAGCGTTACACGCCACATGTCCAACTCGGCCACGTATACTTCAGCTGCGCGGCGCGTCCGTTCCTTGAGTACCGGAGTCTTGGGAAACAACGATGCCGTGTGTCCATTCGTGCCCAGACCCAGAAGGACCAAGTCAAATCGGACAGGTTCGGCGCCGAAGTGGTGGGCTAAGACTGTGTCATAATCCGTGGCCGCTGCCGCAGGGCATTTCTCGCCGCGGATGCGGTGCACATTACCGGCCGGGATGGGCACATGATCGAGTAGTGCCTTGCGCGTCATGAAATAGTTGCTGCGCGCATCGTCCGGCGGGACGCAACGCTCGTCGCACCAGAAGACGTGAACGTGGCTCCAGTCGATCTGGGAGCAATACGGCTCTCCCGCCAAAAGCTCATATACGCGTTTCGGCGTATTCCCGCCGGCCAGCGCGACACTGAACCGCTCGCGCGTAGACACCGCACGGCGTGCCTGGTCCACGAACACCTTGGCGGTACCGCGCATCAACGCGTCAGCATCGGGGAATGTCTGAATCACGTCTGTCCGTGCCCTTGTTTGCTGTCCTGGAGTTTAGGAACCCACCAGTTCCTGCCATCCCGCGCAAGCAGCATCACGGCCGAATCCGGACCCCACGACCCGGCGGAGTAATTCGGGAAATCCGTCGGTGGAACATTCTCCCACATGGTGAGAATGGGCATCAATGCGGACCACGCTGCCTCCACATGGTCAGCCCGCATGAACTGCGTCGCATCGCCGAGGATCACGTCCAAGAGCAGCGTTTCATACGCCTCGGGCTCCGGGACTCGAAACGCTTCCTCGTAGAGAAAGTCCATCGCGACCGACTTCAAGCGCATCGGCGAGCCGGGCTGCTTGGCCTGAATCTTGACCTCGATCCCTTCGTCCGGCTGAATCCGCAGGATGATTCGATTGGGCTGAATATCAGGGACAGTTCTAGGAGGAAATGCCAGATGCGGTACCGGCCGAAACTGAATCACGATTTCAGACACCCTCGCGGGCATCCGCTTGCCTGATCGCAGATAAAACGGCACGTCGTGCCAGCGCCAGTTGTCTATCTGAAGCCGCAACGCTGCGAAGGTTTCAGTGTTCGATTCGGGACTGACGCTCTGCTCAGCCCGATACGCGGGCACCTGCTTACTGTGAACCTGTCCTGAATCGTACTGTCCGCGGACCGCGTTCAGGTGTACCTGCTCCTCGGAGATCGGCCGGATCGCTCGAAGCACGTCCACTTTCTTGTTGCGAATCTCATCCGCGTTGAAGGAAACCGGGCATTCCATCGCCATGCAACACAGGACCTGCATCAGGTGGCTCTGGAGCATGTCACGAAGCGCGCCTGATTTCTCGTAGTAACCGCCGCGGTGTTCGACGCCAAGTTCTTCGGCCACGGTGATCTGAACGCAATCGATGTAACGCCGGTTCCACAGCGGCTCCATGAGCGAGTTGGCGAAGCGGAACGCCAGAATGTTTTGAACCGTGTCCTTACCGAGGTAGTGATCGATGCGATAGATCTGCTTCTCGTTGAATACGGCTGTCAGTTTTGTGTTCAGCTCCCTGGCCGAGTCGAGATCGCGACCGAACGGCTTCTCGCACACGATCCGCGAACGGTTCCTGTCGGCCGTGAGCCCCACGTTGCCCAATCCGCGCGCGACGGTTTCCATCACTGATGGCGGCGTCGCCAGATAGAACATGATGTTCGCGTCGGTTTCCCATTCTTTCTTCTTGCTGCTGATGATGTCCGCCAGCTTTCGGAACGTTCCGTCCTCACTGAAATCGCCGGCCAGCGTGTGCAGGTCCTGGGCAAACGTGTCCCACGGACCGTCTTCCGCCTTTCCGCGGCGAGAGAATTTGTCCACTCCCTGACGCATTAGTTTGCGGAACTCCTCGTCGCTTTTGGCGATCCGGTCGACGCCGATCACTGCCAGCCTGTCCGTCAGGAGCTTGTCCAGATTCAGGTTGTAGAGCGCAGGCAGGAGTTTGCGCGATGTCAGGTCTCCGCTGGCACCGAAAATGACCACAATGGTCGGTTCACTTCGCTTCTGGTTGTTCATGGTTCCCTCGAGCAGCGGCGTTGCTGGACCGCGGCAGTCTATGTATCGCTCCATTGCGTGTGAAAAACGCCCTTCTGGTCGATCCGTTCATAGGTGTGTGCCCCGAAGAAGTCTCGCTGTGCCTGAATCAGATTGAACGGCATCCACTCGCTGCGGTAGGCATCGAAATACGTTAGGCACGCCATGTGGCCAGCGACTGGGATACCGTTCTCGACGCCCACACGCACGATTGTTCGCAGGTCTGCCTGAAGTGCGTTGAGCCGGCTCGCCAACTGTGGATTCACCATCAAGTCCGGCAGCTCGGGGTTCGACTTGTGCGCGGTACGGATGTCCTCCAGCAGCGCCGCCCTGATGATGCAGCCGCCGCGCCAGATTCGCGCGATCGCGTCCATGTTCAGGTTGTATGAATAGGCCTTTGACGCCGCCTGAAGCTGCGCCATGCCCTGTGCATACGAGATGATCATCGCTGCGTGAAACGCGTTCTGGATCTTCTTCACGGCATCGGGCGGCAGGTCGCCCTTCGGTTGCGCGCCCTGCAGCACCTTGCTTGCTGTTTGGCGTGCCGTTTCTCGGCCGGACAGGTCGCGCATGGTGACGGCAATGTCGATCGTCGGTGTCGGGACCTTCAACTCCAATGCGTCCTGCGAGGTCCACTGGCCGGTTCCCTTCTGCCGCGCCACATCGAGAATCAGATCGACCAATGGCTTCCCGGTCTTGTCGTCCATGTGCCGGAAGATCTGCGACGTGATTTCGATGAGGAAGCTGCTCAGTTCGCCGTTGTTCCATCCGTCGTAAACGTCGCCAAGTTCCTCATTCGACAGCCCGATGCCGCGCTTCATCAGATCGTATGTTTCGGAGATGAGTTGCATAAGAGCGTACTCAATCCCATTGTGCACCATCTTCACATAGTGCCCGGCCGACCCTGGCCCGAGATACGTCACGCATGGCTCACCGCCGACCTTGGCCGCGATTGCCTCCAGGATGGGCCGCACGCGCTCGTATGCCTCCTTCGGGCCACCGGGCATGATGCTTGGTCCGTGCCGCGCGCCCGACTCGCCGCCGGAGACGCCCATGCCGAAAAAATGAATGTTCTTGCCCGCCAGTGCTTTGTAACGCCGATCGGTGTCGGTGAAGTGCGAGTTCCCCGCGTCGATCAGCAGGTCGCCCTGCGACAGGAGCGGCAGCAATTCGCGAACCACTGCATCGACCGGCGCGCCGGCCGGTACAAGCAGCATGATCGCCCGCGGCTTGCGAAGCATGGCGACAAACGCGTTCGGGTCCGTCGTCGCACCGGCTCCTTGGCTCTTCGCCTCGTCCATGAGCGCGCTGACCTTCGCCGCGTCGGTGTCTAGCCCGGCCGTCGAGTAGCCGTGGTCCAGCATGTTCAGCAGGACGTTTCGCCCCATAACACCCAGACCGACCATGCCAACATCATGTCCTTCTGTTTCCATTGCCATCGTTCCCGTTCAGCTTTCAAGCGTCAGGCCAAGTTTCGCCAGCGCACTCTGCGTCGATGGAGCATCCTTGTGATGAATCCCATGTATTCCGATACTCTGTGCCACCTCGGCGAACATGGACCGGTCGTCGAGATAAGCCACTCTCGCGGGTTCGACCTGTGCGACGTCCAATGCGAGCCGGAAGATATCAACGTCGGGTTTTCGTAGATGCACGTGGCATGAGAAAATAAAAACCTCAGCAACCTCCGCCAAGCGGTATTTCCGCATGCGATACTCAGTCAGCTCGCGGCCTTCATTTGAGATGACCGCGCAACGCAGTTCGTGGCGTGACTTGAGCGCCTGCACAAACTCGATCATGTCCGGGAGCCTCTGAGACTGCTCGAACATAAACGCCCTGAACTCGTCTCGCGAAAACGGCCGCTTCTGGTGGAACACAACGCGCGTTAAGTAGTCTTCCAGCGACAGCTTACCCGTCTCGTAGGTGTCGAAAGTGATCGCATGGCGATCGTTCATCTCGGCCAGATCGAGGCAGAACTTCTCTGCGGCTCGCTGTCGCGCCTTGCGGTCCCAGCCGTTGGTAAACAGCACGCCGCCTACGTCAAGGAACAGCGTCGCAATCGGGCTTTGCATCGGCTCAACCCTCTCCACAAAATGTCGCCGTCGCCGGCCCATGGCCGCTTGCCAGCTTCGCTCGGCCATTGGCCGCCAGGTGTTCGAGTAGAGAAAAGACCATCTCCGCGTCGTTCTCGCTTCCGATCGCCGCAGCAACTTCTTCCGCTGTCCGCGGTTGCTGCAGCAACGCCGCTGCAACTTTCGTCTGCAATTCCAGTACCGACTGCGCCGCTTTCTTGCCAGCCTCGACGCCCGGCTGGTGGTACGCGTTGATTCCAACTAGTGAGGCGTAGAACCCGACGGCCCGCTCAAAAAGTGCGATGAGGATGCCGATGGTCCGCGCTTCGACCCTCCGTACGGTGATCGTCATCGACTGTCGATCATTTCCGAACAACGCCTCGCGCGTTCCGAGGAGGAAGCCATGCAAATAGTCACCAGCGGTGAAGCCCGGCTCGACCGGTACGGCCTCGCCCCCACATTCCAACACGCGGACAAAAGTGACGAAAAAGTTGTTCACGCCGTCGCGAAGCTGCTGCAGATAGGCGTGCTGATCGGTCGAGCCTTTGTTGCCGTAGACCGCGATGCCTTGATCCACACGCCCGCCTTTCAAGTTCAGCCGCTTGCCCAGCGACTCCATGACGAGCTGCTGCAAGTAGCGGCTGAACAAGAGCAATCGGTCCTTGTACGGCAGCATGACCATGTCCTTTTGGCCTTTGCCACCGGTGGCGTGAAACCACATCAGCGCCAGCAGTGCGGCCGGATTCTTGGGCGTGTCATGCCGCCGCGTCACGTCATCGCACGCCGCTGCGCCGGTAAGCATGGCATCGATGTCGAAGCCCTGAAGCGCTGCGGGGACGAGCCCCACGGTGCTCGTTTCGCTCGTCCGCCCTCCGACCCAGTCCCACATGGGGAACCGCGCCAGCCATTCCTCGGATTGCGCCCGTTGATCGAGATGAGATCTCACCCCTGTGATCGCTACGGCGTGGCGACCGAAGTCGAGCCCGGCTGCATTGTACGCGGCGCTTGCATTGACCATCGCGTTTCGCGAATCAGGCGTGCCACCGCTCTTGCTAATGACCAGCGTTAGAGTCTCGGAAAGCTTGTCGCCGATCGCGCGCAAGGTCCGAGCGATCCCGTCGGGATCTGTATTGTCGATGAAGTACACTTTCATCTTGTCCGTCGCCGGGTCGCTCAACGCGTCGCTTACGAACATGGGACCTAACGCCGAGCCACCGATCCCGATCGAAAGCACGTGCGTGAATCTCGCCGCCTTCTCCGGTCGCACTCTGCCTGCGTGGACGTCGGCCGCGAACGACTTGACCCGCGTCACGGTCGTCTCAATCTCCAACGTCAGCTCACGGCTCGGCGCAAGTTCCGGCGCCCGCAGCCAGTAATGACCCACCATTCGGTTCTCGTCCGGGTTGGCGATCGCCCCTTTCTCCAGTGCGTCCATGTCCCTGAACGCCGTGTCCATCGCCGGTGACATCCTCTGGAAGAAGCTGTCGTCGAATGTCATCCGGCTGATGTCGAGCGAAAGGTCGATGGGTTCGCAGATGCAATGATGCTGCTGATACCGCTTCCATAATTCGGATTTGGTCATGGCTAAGAAACCTCGCACGCAGCGATCTTTGACCGCAGTGTCGCGATCAGTTTGTCGTATGGCTCAATGAACTTCTTGACGCCTTCATCTTCCAAGTCTTGAGTCAACGCCGTCAGGTCAATCCCCATGTCCGCAAGCTGCTTGAGTTGCGTTGCCGTCTCGGCCACGTCCTCTTCGAGCCGCGCGGCCGGCTTGCCGTGGTCGCGGTAGGCGTCAATCGTCTCCGGCGGCACAGTGTTCACCGTGTCGGGTCCAATCAGCGCCTCGACATACATGACGTCGCTGTACGCCTTATTCTTGGTGCTTGTGCTAGCCCACAAGAGCCGCTGCGTCTTGGCACCCTTGGCCGCCAGCTTCTTCCACCGATCCGACAAGAAGAAGCGTTTGTAGATCTGGTAGGCCTGCTTCGCACTGGCGATCGCGATCTTCCCTTGCAGCGTCTCCGCCGCGGCCGCCATCGGCGCGTGTGCAGTGGCGATCGCCGCCAGTCTTGGATCGAGCATCGTGTCGATCCGGCTCAGAAAGAAGCTTGCTACGGAGGCCGCGCGGTTGACCGCCTTGCCGCTCGCAAGCAGCTTCTCCACTCCTGCGACGAATGCCTCGATCACCTGCTCGTACCGCTTCAACCCGAATAGCAGCGTCACGTTCACATTGATTCCCTCGCTAATGAGCTGCTGAATGGCCGGCACACCCGCTCGCGTTGCCGGGACCTTGATGAGCACGTTGGGGTGATTCAGCTTGCCCCACAGCCGTCTCGCCTCGACCAGCGTGCCGGCCGTATCATTAGCCAGATGTGGCGAGACCTCGAGACTAACGAACCCGTCGCGCCCATCAGTCTTGTCATAGATGCCGCGGAAGAGGTCCGCGCAGCGTGTCACGTCCTCCACTGTCAAAACCTCGTAGATCTCCTGCACACTCTTGCCTTGCTTCGCCAGTTTGCGAATGTCCTCGTCGTAGTTCTTGCTCCCGTCGATTGCCTTCTCGAAGATCGCCGGGTTGGACGTGACGCCCATGATGCCGTCGCGCTCGATGAGTTGCTGCATCTTGCCCCCCGGAACGAGCATGTCGCGGCGGATGAAGTCCTGCCAGATACTCTGGCCCAATGAATGCAGCCGGATCAGGGGATTTTCGCTCATGGCCCAGTCTCCAAAGCCTCGATTTTCGAGAGTCGTCGCAAGTGCCGCTCCGCGCCACTGAACTTCGCAGCCAGAAAAAACCGCGTCAGCTGCCAGCACGTCGGCTCGTCCATCACCCGTCCACCGAAGCAGATAATATTCATGTCGTCGTCTTCGACGCCCTGTCGCGCCGAGAACTCATCGTGGATCAAGCACGCCCGCACACCGGCCACCTTGTTGGCCGCGACGCACGCGCCCACACCGCTGCCGCACACCGCGATGCCACGCTCAAGCTGCCCCGAAGCCACCGCCTGCGCCAGCGGAACGACAAAGTCGGGATAGTCGTCGGCCGGCACAAACTGCTTCGCGCCGAAGTCAGTCACTTCATGTCGTGCCTCGCGCAGCACAGCCGCGAGTTTCTCTTTCAAATCAAACCCGCCATGATCCGCGGCGATGCCGACTCGCATCAAAGCTCAACCTCGATTCTGCAGCAACCGTTGTGCCTGTTGGCAAACATCGTCCACAGTAAGGCCGTATTCGCGCATAACTGTCTCTCCCGGCGCCGATGCACCGAATCTGTCGACTCCGACAACTGTATCCGTTGAATCAAAGTACGACCGCCAGCCCAGTGTCACTCCCGCCTCGATCATCAGCCGCGGCACGCCGGCTGGCAACACCGCGTTGCGATATGTCACTGACTGCCTGGCAAACACTTCGATGCACGGCATGCTAACGATGCGCACCGTCGCCCCTTGATTCGCAAGTTGCTCTCGCGCCGCCAGCGCCAAGTGTACTTCCGAACCCGTCGCGACGAGTATCAGTTCCGGCTGTTCGGTATCCGAATCCGCCAGAACGTACCCGCCCATTTGAACGCCATCCGCCATCTCCGGATGGTTCGCCTGGTCGAGGATCGGGAGCTTTTGTCGGCTCAGCACGATCGCCACCGGCCCCTCGCAGTGCGCCATCGCCAGGTACCAGGCCGCCACGGTCTCATTGGCGTCTGCCGGCCGGATGACTAGAAGTCCGGGGATCGCCCGAAGTGAGAGCAAATGCTCCACCGGCTGATGCGTCGGCCCGTCCTCGCCAAGCCCGATGCTGTCGTGCGTAAAAACGTAGATCGTGTGCAGTCCATTCATGGCCGCCAGGCGGATCGCCGGCCGCATGTAGTCGCTGAACACGAGGAACGTTCCGCCATACGGGATCAATCCGTGAAGCGCCATGCCGTTCATCAAGCCGCCCATCGCGTGTTCGCGGACACCGAAATGGATGTTTCGCCCCGAACGCGTCGCCGGCTGAAAGTCGCCACCACCTTCGACCATAGTTTCGTTGCTTGGCCCCAGATCGGCGGACCCACCGATGAACTCCGTCAGGCGCGGCGAGAAGAGGTTGATCATCTTGCCCGACGCGATGCGCGTTGCCATTGGTCCCTGCGACGGCGCGAACGAAGGCAGCGTGGCGTCCCAGCCAACCGGGAGTTCTCGTTTCACGACTCGCTGGTATTCAGCCGCCAATTCGGGAAACGCCTTCGCATAGGCGTCGAATCTGGCGTTCCATTCGTCCTGCCACCTCGATCCGCGCTCCACCGCTTTTCGGAAATGTGCCAGTGCATCGGGCGGGACCAAGAATGTCGGCTCCACCGGCCATCCGAGATTCTGTTTCGTCAGCAGAACCTCTTCATCGCCTAGCGGATCGGAGTGCGCTTGATTTGTGTCTTGCTTGTGAGGACTTCCGTAGCCAATGTGCGTCCGCACCGCGATCAGCGATGGCCGATCTTCCACCGACAGCGCCGATCGAATCGCCTCCGTTACGGCCTCGACCTCATTGCCATCCGCAACCTGCTGGACGTGCCATTCCTGCGCCGCAAAACGCCTTTCCCGATCCTCGGTAAACGCCAAGTCCGTGCCGCCCTCGATCTGAATGCGGTTATCGGCGTACAACAGGATCAGCTTACCGAGCTTCAGATGCCCCGCGAGCCCCGCCGCCTCCGATGACAGCCCCTCCTCCAAGTCACCGTCGCTGCACAGACAATAGGTGTAGTGATCGACAATCACGTGGTCCAACCGGTTAAACCGCGCCGCGAGGATGGTCTCCGCCATCGCCATCCCGACAGCGTTGGCAATACCCTGCCCCAGTGGCCCCGTCGTTGCCTCAACACCCGGCGTTATCCCGAATTCTGGATGCCCCGGGCACCTGCTTCCCCACTGCCGAAAGCGCTTGATTTCATCAAGCGGCAAGTCGAACCCAGTCAAATGCAGAAGGGCGTATTGCAGCATGCACGCATGCCCGCACGAGAGCACAAAGCGATCACGGTCAGGCCACGCTGGCTCACGCGGATTGAATTTCAGCAGGCGGTCCCACAGCGCAAAAGCCATAGCCGCCGAACCCATCGGCATCCCGAGGTGCCCGGACTTCGCCTTCTGCACGGCATCAACAGCCAGGAACCGCATCGTGTTGATGCAAAGCTCGTCGAGCGGCGTGTTGGGAGAAATCGTGGCACTGACTGTCGTCATAGTCTCTTCCCGTCTGATTCTAGTTCGGCGGCGCACCGCGCCTCCCTCAAGGACCACATCGTTGTGCTCGAGCTCGGCCCTGAGCATTTCGATCACTTTGGCTGCATGCCGCCGCCGCTTCTTAGCGGCGTCCCAGAGTCATTCAAGATCAGCATCCTGGACGTTGCTGTTTAGCTTAAGCCAGCCAAGCAGCTCGCTGATACTCCCGGTCGCAATACAGATCGAAGTATCTGCAGCTCCGTAGTATATATTGAGCGTGTCCTTATCATCCTGTAGGGTATAGCCACAGGGAAACACAACATCGTCCACATCCCCCGTCCGCTCGTAATCCCGCTCGGCTCCGAATATCCACTTGTTGCCGCGTAGCAGGCAGCGTGAAGGATCTTCCAGGTCCAGCAGTGCCAGACCGAGGCGATAGAGACAGCCCGCCGGCGTTTGCCGGACGCCATGGTAGATCATAAGCCAGCCTTCGGGAGTTTCGATCAGGGGCGTGCATAAGCCGATCTTGTTGGCGTCCCACCACGGACCTCTCTTGGCCTTGAGCAGGATCTTATGCTTGCCCCAGTGATGCAGGTCATTCGAAAGGGAGATCCAGATGTGAGCCGAGCCCGAGCTGGGCACGGGACGATGGACTAATGCCCAGCAGCCGTTGATACGCCTGGGGAATAGAGCAGCGTCTTTGTCCTCCGGCGGCATGATGTGGCCGATGCGTTCAAACTCCCGGAAATCCGTCGTGAGCGCCAGCGACACGCCGGGGCCGGCCGGCGAGTAACAGGTGTAGGTAACAGCATACTTCTCCAACTCCGCAACCCACACAATCCGTGGATCTTCAATACCCCATTTTTCTTCGGGAAAGTTCTCTACATCCGGCGCCAAGGTCGGCTGAGAGTCGATTTGCCAGTTCGTCACACCATCTTCCGATCGGGCCGCACACAAATGCGAGAGTCCCGAGCACTCTTCTACACGACACAGCAAAACTGTCTCGCCGGTTTGCAGTCGTACTGCACCCGGGTTGAAGACGGTGGTGACGAAGTACGGCCAATCGAAGGCTGTCAGAATCGGATTGTCAGGATGCCGCTTGAGCAGCCTCTTGCGTGGATCCTCAACGTGTCGAGTCATCGTAGATACTCCTTGTCACGTGGTTCTTGATCAGAGTGGCCCAAGCCACACCCACGGGTCCATTCCAGTTCTTAGCTTAGCCGTATCTCGCCCTTGTGCCCAGCGGACGGCGAAACTCAGCGAAGCCCGCCACTCGCCGACCTCGCGGAAGAAGCCGCGTTGATCGTCTCGATGGGGCGTTCGCGAGAGTACTGGACCGAGCCCGTTCAAATCCGCCTTCCACCGAGCGCGAACGAGGCCGAACCACCGCAGGCTCAATAGCTTTCCTTACCGAGCTTCACCTTGCCGCGGAAGACCCAATACACGATGAAAGTGTAGGCAAGCACGAACGGCATGCCGATGCAGGCAAACACTGTTATGATCTCGAGCGTGTGCTCGGATGCAGCGGCGGTGTAGATCGTAAGGTTCCACGCAGGATCGATGCTGGACACTACGAGGTTCGGATAGACGGAGAACAAAAACAATGTCACAAGTGCCGCAATGGAACAGCTTGATGCAGCGAAAGCGCATCGCGCGCGAACGTTGTGCACCATGATTGGGATGCTCCCAACGGCAAGAAGGTCTAATGCCACGATCCCCCAGGCCCACGGCATGGCTCTGAAGTTGTGCGTGGCCGAAGGTACTCTGATGACAGCAAACAGGGTGGTCGCGACAAACAAAACAAGAAACACCAAGGACGCACGCCGAATCCATCCGTGAATCCGTTTCTGGAGAGCGCCTTCTGTTTTCAGGTAGGCGTAGATCGCCCCATGCAGCGCAAACAACGACATGGCAAAGAAACCCACGAGGATGGGAAAGGGCCTGATGAGATCGGTGTATTCCGCAATGATCTCACCATCGGCGGTCAGTGGCACTCCCATCATTGAGTTGCCCACGGCGAAGCCGAACAGCCAGGTCGCCAAGGCGCTTCCCAGGAAGAAAGTACTGTCAAAGAAACTCCGCCAGATGGTCGAGATATGCTTTCCGCGAAACTCGATGGACACGGCGCGAAAGACCAGCGCGACCAGGATCAGAACGATGATCATGTAAAAACCCGAAAGTACCGTCGCATACCCACGAGGAAAGGCCGCAAAAAGAGCGCCACCGAATGTCACCAGCCACACCTCATTTCCGTCCCACAGTGGTCCGATCGAGTTGAGCAGCGTGCGCCGATCATCGTCACTCCCGGCGAAAAGATAAATGATTCCAACACCCAGATCGAAACCGTCCAGGATTGCGTATCCCGTGAGGAGTACACCCAGCAACAAGAAGCAGAGCAGGTTGAGATCCATTAGACGTTGTCATCCTCCCTTGGTTCGGTGCGCGACCCGTTGACGTGCGCGTCGGTGAACGAGTCGGGCGAGGCCGCGTCCGCGCGACGTGTCGCGACGTCACTCCATCGCTCGTCGCCGGGTTCTTTGGGAACCAACTCCACGTGCTCAGGTCCATGACGAATCTTGCTGTCAAGCACGAAAAGCCAAACCAGGAATAAAGAAAAGTAGAGTAGGCCGAACAAAACCATGGAGCCAGCCACTTCATGGCCTGAGACTCCCTTCGATACAGAGTCAGCGGTTTTGAGCAGGCCATACACCGCCCACGGCTGCCGACCTATCTCTGCCGCCGCCCATCCGGCCTGATTGGCTGCCATCGCACCGATCACTGCGAATACGAAGATCCAGAGTATCCAACGCCTTTGAAACAAAATACCGCGCCAGGAAAGAAACATCGCCGCCAGAGTGAGCACGATGAAGAACAGTCCGAGCGCTACCATAAGGTGGTACATCTGGAATGAGAGGTTGACAGGCGGCCAGTAGTCCCGAATCGTCTTATCCGATTCGAGTGTATGTGGCGACGGAATGATTTTCGGATCATCCAGGGCGGTCACGGGTTTGCCGGCGTCGCCGTGGACCAAGAGGCTCAGAAGACCGGGAACGGCGATACCGCCCACGACACGTTCTTGCTCTTCGTCGGGAAACCCAAAGACATAGAGCGGTGTACCCGTTTCACTGGTTCGAAAGTGTCCCTCGAAGGCCGCTAGCTTTGCAGGCTGGGTCCGAGCGATACCGACGGCCTGGGAGTGACCGGACACCAGTTGGAGCAGCGACAAGACTGCAGTAAACGGAAGTGCGATCTTGAAACTCCGCCGGGCAAACTCCTTGTGCCGCTGCTTCAGCAGGTAATACGCCGAGACGCTCATCATGAAGAACCCGCCCAGAATGAATGCGCCGAGAATGACGTGGCAAAACCGGAGAAGCGCCGTAGGGCTCAACACAATCGACCAGAAGTTCACAATCTCTGCGTGTAGATTCGTGCCGACTCCCACCAACTGATGGCCAACTGGCACTTGTTGCCACGAGTTGGCCACCACAATCCAGAAGGCCGAGAAGACGGTTCCGATGAAGAGCATGATCGTCGCGAAGAAATGCACTCGCGGCGAAACTCGATCCCAGCCGAACACAACCACGGCGAGGAAACCTGCCTCCAGAAAAAACGCGAAGATGCCTTCAGCAGCCAAAACGGCGCCAAAAACGTCACCCACAAACCGCGAGAACGCAGCCCAGTTAGTGCCGAATTGAAATGCCATGACGACGCCGGTGGCGACACCCATGGCGAAGGTCAACGCAAAAACCTTGGTCCAGAATCTCGCCATCACCTCGAAAGTACGGTCGCCGGTCGTGAGATATCTTCCTTCGATAAGGACCATGAGTGCCGCAAGTCCGATCGAGAGCGGCGGGAACAGATAATGAAAGCCGATGGTCAGGGCGAACTGGAGTCGGGAAAGCAGGATGGGATCCGCATCCATGTTAGCTTTTCTCCGCGGCGGTCGGAGCAGAAAGCGGCAGGACGGTTTCTGCAAGAACGCCCATGGAAAAATAGACCTTCAGGAGATCCTCCGGTTCCATGTCAACTTCCTCGATCGCTTCAACTGGAACAAAGATCAGACCTCCGGACATTGGCAGTGGCGACGTGGGCACGTAGACCAAGAAGCAAGAACGCTCGCCGAATTGGAACTGGCGTGACGAAACCTGCAGACCCAGCACACCAGCTCCATGATCTTGGCCGAAGGCGCAGTACACCACACGCATGCTCTTGAGATCTGCCTTGTCCTCGCGCTTCAGCAAGGACAGTACCTGTGCGATGGGTCTGTAGATGCTGCCGACGATCGGAATCCTCTCGATGCTTTCCTCAATGGCCCGGTCGATTCGATACCGCGCCGTCGAGCGCAGCAACGCGCCCATCGCCCATATCGCGACAAAGCCGACACACCAACCCAAGGCGGATGCAAAGGTCTCGTTGGTGACAAACCGCAGCCCGATCGAATGCAAGGCGCCGCCGATCGTGCTCTCGTCACCGAGCAAGCCCTGCGCCTGACCTGCCCCCATCCATGATACCAATCTCTATGTTAGTCCGACAGCCTCCTGGTCCGTCCCCCGTCCCGGCGGCGGGCGGAGC
>JAJDDR010000375.1 GCA_029260255.1 Phycisphaerae bacterium | reverse complement strand
GCAGTCAACCGCTTCCTCACCAGCGCGGCTGTCGCGTCTGACGAATGCGGGCGCTCACGCCTGACCTTGTACGCATTCGTCCTTTTCGGAAATGCCGGCAGGGGTGGCGGCCTCTGCCTTGCGCAGGAACTGGTGACTGCCCGGAACGCCTCGATCGGTGGTCCTGTTGAGCAGCATTCCGGCGGTTTCCAACGCCTGCAGGACTTCCTGGCGGGTGGTGTCCGGATTCCGCTTGCGGTAGTCGTTGACCACGTGCGCGATCTCGTCGGCAAGTTGATCGAACTCCCGGTGGCGACGGACCATCTCAACGGCTTCGGCGGTCGCGGGTTTCAGTTCACAGATGCGTTTGGCGATGATGAGCATGGCGTAGTCAGATTCAATCCGACCGAGTTCGTCGAGGATCTCGGTCTTGTGTACCAACCAGCGGCAGGCGGGATTGTTGGCCAAGACCGCCAGGGCGCGCGCCCGATGCACTTGCTTCGTAATCGTTTTTGATACTCTCACGCTGCTCTCCGTCTTCGCGACAACCGGAACGATACGGGGCTTGGCAACACGGGCGGCGTACCCGACATGCTGTAGTTTACGATTGCCCGAATGGACTTGCGGCGGACCTTTAGACAAAAATCCGGCGCGTTCCGGAATCGCTGTGTGTTATCGGCCGGTCGCGGAGATCGAAAAACGCATTGGACCCGATGACCGTGTGTCGCACGACCCGCACGAACGGACTGCATGCGATCGTTATCCGGCCTTGACGAGCTTGGCGATGCGGTCCAGACCGGTCTCGATTTGATCCATGCCGGTGGCGAATGAGAGGCGGACGTTGGTGTCCATGCCGAACGCCCCGCCGGGAACGACGGCGACGCGGGCGTCTTCGAGGAGCTTGGCCGCGAACGAGTGACTCGACGTGACACTCAGTCGTTCAAACGTCCCGCTGACGTCCGGGAAGACGTAGAAGGCACCGCCGGCCGGGTTGCAGCGGATGCCGTCGATCGCGTTGAGCGCCTCGCACATAAAACGACCGCGGCGGGCGAACTCATCGCGCATGGCGCTGACGCAGGATTGGTCGCCGTCGAGGGCGGCGGCGTAGGCGATCTGGGAAAAGGTGGCCGCACCGCTGGTGCTCTGCGACTGGAGCTTGGCCATCGCCTTGATGATGTCGGGCGACCCGGCGGCGAAGCCGAGTCGCCAGCCGGTCATGCTGTAGGTCTTTGACGCGCTGTTCAGGGTGACGGTTCTCTGGTAGGCGTCGTCGCCGGTGGCGGCGAAGGACAGACAGGGTTCGTCGTCGTACACCAAGCGGTCGTAAATCTCGTCGGACACGACGGTGACGTCGGTGCCGGCGAACGCGCCGGCAATCGCGCGGACCTGATCGGAGTTGTACACGTGCCCGCCGGGGTTGCTCGGCGAATTGAAGATGAAAAGCCTGGTCCGCGCGGTGATGGCGTCGCGAACCTGGTCGGGTGTCACGCAGAAACCGCTCTCCTGCTTGCCTTCGACGAAAACGGGAACGGCGCCGGCGAGCTTGGCCATCTCCGGGTAGCTCACCCAGTACGGGACGGGGATGATGACCTCGTCTCCGGGGTCGAGAAGCGCCTGCATCAATCCGTAGACGGCGTCTTTGCCGCCGACCGAGATCATGACCTGCTGCGGCGTATACTCGAGGTCGTTTTCACGGCGGAGCTTGGCGCAGACGGCCGTTTTGAGAACGGCGAGACCGGAAGCGGGCTTGGGGTACTTGGTTTGTCCGTCGGTGAGCGCCTTTCGCGCGGCTTCGACGATGTGCGGCGGCGTGGGGAAGTCGGGCTCGCCGGCACCGAAGCTGATGACGTCGATCCCCTCGGCGCGCATCTGAGCGGCGCGCGCCGTGACCGCGAGCGTGGCGGATTCCGCAACGGATTGGATTCGTTGTGAGAGCTTCATGTCTACTTACTCGCGCCTGGGTTGAGAAGAACCGTGTCGTGGCCAACACGCCGGCGGGCGTATCCGTCGGGCCGCTAGCCGGGGATTCTACTCGTTGCTGTTAGAAACCGAAAGACGTCACGGCGCGCGGTTTCGGCGCAGCGCGGGTGATCGCCGGCAGAGCTCAGGTGAGGTTGGCGAGGGTTCGGGCGTGTCGTGACAGTCCTCTGTCTTCAAGTCCCCCGCGGCAAAAGCCATGGGCCACCCGGACAATTCGGTGTGGTCTGCACACCATTGAGTGGGACTTCTCATTTTTGATTGAACGACGGGTGGCGCGGGAGTATATTGGGTAGGTGTGGTTGGCATTTCGGTTATGGGACCGCGGAGAAGGAGAGGATGATGAGGCGGATTGCGACCGTATCGGTTCTTGTGGTTGCATGGTTGTCGGTGCCCGGGGCCCGGCCCCAATGCTGTTGACTTAAGCAACAATCATCCTATCCGCCCTTCCTTTGATCCATTTGTTTATTTTGAACCACTGGGAGAAGCTGACGCTGTTCCTGCGCCAGCCGGGCGCCCCTCTGGACAACAACGTGTGCGAACGCGCTTTGAAGAAAGCCATCCTGCACCGCAAGAACGCTTTGTTCTACAAGACCGAAACCGGCGCCCAC
>JAJDDR010000374.1 GCA_029260255.1 Phycisphaerae bacterium | reverse complement strand
TGGATTGCCGCGATCGCCGTGATGGTCTGCGCTCACCCCGCTCCCGCCCGGCAACGGACGCCGAGCAAGGTCGTCGAGTACGCCCCCCACGTGCGGATCGACTGGCCCGACCGCCGCGTCGAAGTCGACGGCGAGGTCGTGCTTCGTGACGGCATGCTGGAGCTGTTCGCCTGCTCGCCGCACACGCGCGAACACGAGAGCATCGCTGTTGTGCACGCCAAGCCCGAGAGCGTCTTCGAGGCCCTCGGTCTCCTCGGACTCACCCCCGGACACCCCGTGAAATACGACGACGTTGCCGACCGCTGGATTCCCCCATCGGGTGAAACGGTGCGCATCGACGTGCGCTGGACCGTCGCGTCGCGCACACACACGGCCGACATCGGCACGTGGATGCAGTCGATCGCGACCGGCAAGCCGGTGCCGCCGGACGTCTGGCGCTTCGCCGGGTCGACGCGCACGAAAGAGGGCACCTTCCTCGCCGATGCCGACGGCACGGTGATCTGCGTCGTCGATTTCGCGTCCGCCCTCATCGCCATGTCGGAACTCAAGACCGCCGACAACGATGCCCTGTGGGTCCGAGCCCGTACCGATGCCATTCCCCCGATCGGCACACCCGTGACACTGTTGTTCAGCGCCGTCGATCCCGTCGTCTTGGAACTGCACGTCGGCCTCGACGGAGCGATCAGCCTCGACGGCAAGACCCTGTCGATGAAACGGATCGTCGACCGCGTGCGACGCTTCCAGACCGACCACCGATCGACGCGCGTCACCATCCGGCACCACGCGCGAACACAGCGTCACATCGTCGAACGCATCGCCGACGGCCTCCGCCGCGCGGTCAGACCCGGCACAGCCGTGGACACGATCGAAGAGCCCGGCGAGGTTGACCATTCCCCGCAGCGTACCCGGTCGACCATCGTGCCGCCCGCCTGAGGAGATACCCTCGCAAGTCATCCCGGCGTCCTCAAACCACGGCGTGGCCGCTCCGGATGTTCCGGGAAACCCCCGTTGCGAGCCCGAAACAGCGGCGCGCGCCGAAATCCGACACCATCGCGGATCACCCCTGACGTTATTACCATGTGGGGACGTCCCTCGCCGTCCCCCAGCGGCGACAACCGCGCGATAAAGGGACAAAACGCCATGCGCCAAACGAAGCCAAATTACAGCTACAGTTTAGTTTTGTATCCCGGGTTCGAGATACCGGCTCACCGCGTCGCGCACCTCCGGCGCCAAACCGTCAAACGCACCCCCAAGCCGCGACACGACGTACGTCATCCGAACCGCCCGAACGTACTGCGGCAAGCTCGCCGCCTCCGTCGCCCGAACAATGACGCCCACCAGCAAGCCGTCGCGATCGAACACGCCCCCGCCGCTCATCCCCCCGGCGGCCGAGCCCTCGATGATCATCTCCACCTCCGCATCGTACGCGATGCCGCCCTCCTCGTCGCCCGCCGCGGCCAGCGCGACTACCGCGGACACCGCTTCCGCGTCCGAGAGTACGCGCCCCACGCTCGCGCACAGTGGCGTCCCCGAGTTCCCGTGCCCGTCGGCCGGGTACCCCATGATCAAGACCAGCGCGTCCGCGGAGCTCGCCGCAAACGTCGGCTCAACATCCGCGCGCATCGCC
Source organism: Phycisphaerae bacterium (assembly GCA_029260255.1). GTDB lineage: Bacteria > Planctomycetota > Phycisphaerae > UBA1845 > UBA1845 > OFTM285. The sequence continues at coordinate 6,590 of JAJDDR010000374.1, read as the reverse complement.
GGATCGTACAACCGAGGCCCCTCGTTCGAGAGCGGACCCGGAACCTCCAACAGCGGCGCGTCTTCCAGCCGCTGCCCGTCGACCACCGCGAGGTAGAAGTCATGCTCCGGCAGGATGTCCGCGAATCCGTTCCCGTTCTCTCCAACCGGGATCGCCGGGTTGTACAGCACGAACACCGGCGACACGAACACGCTCGAGTCGATCCCGTCCTCATCGATCAGCCGGACCCGCGCGACCCCGTGCTCCAACGACGGATCACGCAGCGTCTGGGCGATCTCCGATCCCCCCGGTCCGAGGAACCCCACCCCGAGCGTGTGGACGGCCGACGTCATGACCGCGGTGCCGAACTCCGTCCGCCGAGTCCATATCGCGGCGCTGGCCGCGCCGGAGCGGGCCACACGCCCATGGGTCTCATCCACCCAGACGAAACAGCCGTGATCACGATTGACGAGAACGTCGCGCACCGCGAAGAGAGATGTGACATCCGCGCAGTCCGCCGGCACATACGGCGGCGCGGACAGGCTGCAACCTGCTATTGCGACAACGGCGACCGCTGCCGCCACGCGTCCGCCGTTTCCGAGAAGCATGCCCGTCCTCCGGCGAAAGTACCGCCATCAACCCCAGTGCCTGCGCATGACGGACTCGATCCGCGGGACCAGTTCGCCCCAGTCGGCCGCCTCCGCCTTGTGTACCGCGCAGAACGCGTTGACGATCATCAGACCCGCAACGCCCTCGACCGCAAAGAAGTCCCCGGCGACCGCGTCACGGCGCGCCGCCTCCGCATCGTAGTACGCCACCGGCCGCGTCGGGTTCAACGTCTTGTCCGCGCAGAACCGCATCGTGTTCGGATCCGTAGTCGCAACGACTTCGATGGCAAGTTCGCTCACCCAACGTACTCCAGAACGACGACACGACACTTCCCGGCCACGGGACATCCTACCGCATTTCACTTCCCGATACAGAACGACGCGAAGACGCGCCCCAGCAGATCCTCTGTCGTCACCGAACCGGCGATGGAGCCCAGCGCCTCCAGCGCTTCGCGCAACTCGAACGCGATGACGTCCGCACGGTCGATGGTCTCGCCGATCTCCGCCGCCTCGGACGCCGCGCGGAGGAGCGCGTCACGGGCGTTCTCGAGCGCCTCGTGCTGCCGCGCGGTGACGACGGTCACATCGCTCGCGGGCGCATTGTCCGGAAGGTGCAACGCCTCCGCGAGAACACCGCGACAACGATCAACACCCTCTCCGGTCGCGGCGCTGAGCGCGCACACCGACCCGAGACCCGCACTTTCCAGCCACGCGATACCCGACGCGACGTCCGCTTCGGTCAACCCGTCGATCTTGTTTCCGACGACCACGCACGGCGTCCCCCGCTCCGCCAGCGCAAAGACGCCGTCGTCCCGCGCGGCACAGAGATCGATCACCAGACACAGGGCATCGACCTGCGCCGCGGCGGCGACGGTCGCGGCGCCCGCCAGTTCCGAGAGACTCTCCATCACCGGATCGACCCCGGCCGCGTCGAGCAGCACCGCCTCGCATCGGCCCAGCGTCACCGGAGCCGACAGCAGGTCGCGCGTGGTGCCCGGCAGCGCGGAGCAAATGGCCCGGTCGAGCCCGCTGAGTCGATTGAGAAGAGTGCTCTTGCCCGCGTTGGATCGACCGACGAGCAGGATGCGCGGCAGCGCGTCGATACGCTCGGCCGATTCGGTGCCCGCCAGAAAGCGTTCCAGGTCGCGGGTTACTCCCGCGAGCCGCTCGACAAGTTGTGCCGGCGTAATGAACTCGATGGGCTCCTCGGCGAAGTCGATGTCCGCTTCGACGAGCGCGACGAGTTCGGCGATCTGCCCGAGGATGCGCTCGGCTTCGTCAGCAAGCCCGCCCTCCATCATGCGCCGGGCGGCGCGCAACTGGCTGTCCGATCGGGCGCGGATGACGGCCGCGACGGATTCCGCGCGCGTGAGGTCCATCGCGCCGTTGAGGAACGCCCGCGCCGTAAACTCGCCCGGCTGCGCGGGTCGAGCACCGAGTTGGACGATCCGTTCCACGAGCATGGTGAGCAGCGCGGGAGATCCCGGCACGTGAAACTCCACGCAATCCTGACGCGTGTAGCTTGCCGGGGCGCGAAACAGATACAGCTCCGCCGGCACGGCGCAATCGGGCTCGATCGACACCAACCCGCACACGCGCCGCCAACCGGGGAGCGCGCTGACGTCGCCGGTCGACTGGGATGCGAAGATCCGCGCCGCTACCGCGATCGCTTCGGACCCGCTGCAGCGGACGATGCCGCGCGGGGCATACCCCGATGGCGATGCAACGGCTACGATCGTGTCGTCGATCAGGTCGAACATAAGTGGCGGGCTGCGTTCTCTCGTGCGCGTGATATAGTACGCGCAGAGTATGATTGGGTGACCGCCGGGCGTCAAACGGAGGAGAACGCTGCTTGATTCGGTTCGAATGTGACCGCTGCAAAACGTCGCTGAGCGCCAACGACGCGCGGCGGTTCATCGTGCGGATCGAGGCCTACGCCGCCGCGGGACCGGTCGACCTGTCGGCCGATGCGCTCGAAAAGGACCATTCCGAGTCCATCAGGAGGATCATCGAGCAACTCAACGGCGCGGACCCCGACGACGTGGAAGACCAGACCTATCGCGGCTTCCGCTTCGACCTGTGTACGGAGTGTCATCGCGCGTTTCTGGCGAAACCGCTCGGGTGACGGCGCTCAGCGCGTCCGGTGGCCGACGCCGTCGCGCAGGTCCTCGAATTGTTTCGCCGCGTGTTTCCGCTCCATCTCGACGTACTCCTCGTTCTTGATCGTGTAAGTGCCACCAAGTGGCACTGAAATCTCCTGCAGGAGCACGACGCCGCTGGTGCGGTCCACCCAGCCCTTCAGCCCGGACGACTCGATGATCAGGCAGTCGTGCAGCGCGCCGCCGGTGCGCACCGGCTCGCGCCCGACCACCTTGACCACCATGGGGATGAACTCGTCGCCGAAGCCCGTCAGCGCCGCGATCGGGTTGAAGACCTGCATGCGCCAGGACTGCCCGACGGTGAGATTGGGCATCGCGTCGAACGGACGAAACGTGGCCGAGAAGGTCCCCGCCATCGCCAGATCGACCTTGAACACATGCTTGACGGCGCCCGCATCCAGCCGGAATGCGAACTGACTCGGAAAGCGCTCACCGTGGATTCGGATCGGCGCGATGTCCGCCGCCGCGCTGAGGACGTTCATGTCCACCTCGTCGAGTTTGCCGGCAAGGTCGAAGATCGACTTGATGTGTACACAGATCGCGCCGATCGTGCGCATGTCGTTGATGTAGATCTCGTCGATCCGGTCGGTCGAGGCCGCGCTGGTGTAGCGCGTCCAGATCCCGCCGATGCGCTCGCCCCTCTGATTGTAGATGCCGAAATGCGACTGCCGCCCGTAGCGATTGACCCAGTCCGAGGCGACGACGCGCGGCGGATCCTGCGCGGTCCAGCCGGGAACGATGTCGTGCCACACGAGCCAGCTCGTGGCGATCGCCCAGCCCATCACGATGGTGAATCCGATCCACTTGTGGAGCATTCGCCCGAGCCTCTGCGCAAGATCACACAATACGCGCCGCGTCGCCGCTGATTCTAGGGTTGCCAACCGCGTCAGGTCAAAGCACGCGGTCGTCGGAAACACTGCGGTGTGATGACGCGGCGATTGCGGGTAGGCTGAGACCCACGGCGCAGCCGAGGATTGAACCGAATGCACGATCCATTGAGACACGATGACCGGCTAACCGCATCTGACGCGCGACTGACGGCGTTCCGAGCCGAGGCTCTGGCGGAACGGCGCAAGCGTCTCGCGGCCGAACGCGGCTGGTCGTGGGCGCGACTGGCGAGCTTCGCATCGGGCGTCGCCGGCTGGCTGTGGCTATCGAATGTGTACGCCGTGCTCGCGGCGGCGGTGTTCTTCGTCGTGTCGGTTCGGCGGCATGTGCGAGCCCGAGCGGGCCGCGCGTTCGCGGACAGCGTGGTAGAGATGATCGCCGAGTCCCGGCGACGCTTCGGAGGCGTCATGGTGACCATTCGATCGGGAAAGCGCCCCGAAGGTCCTCCCGGCGACCAGGCGTCGCCCGAGCCGGTTCTCGATTCGGGCGAGACCTGGGCGCTCACCGACCAGGAGTGCGATGATCTGGATCTCTACGCCGAACCGTCAGCGATCTTCGGTCTGATCAACCGCACATCGACGACGATGGGAGCGCGGCGTCTTCGCGACCAGTGCGAGCGAGCGTCTCTTGCGGCGGACCGGATCGAAGCCCGACAGGCGTGCGTGCGACGGCTCGACGGTGCGGGCGATTACGGGATCGAACATGGCCGGCAAGAGCACCTATCTGCGCATGTTGGGCGTCAACGTTCTTCTGGCCCAACTGGGCGGCGCGGTCACCGCGCGAGGGATGCGGTTCTCCCCGGTACGACTGGTGAGTGACTTGCGCATTCGCGACGATCTATCGAAGGAGGAGAGCTACTTCATGGCCGAGGTCCGGCAGATTCGCCGAATGCTGCTGCCGCCCGAGAGCGATGGAGAGCGTGACGCCTAGTGTAGTGCCTCGCGCAGATGGCATTTTCCGAGCCCCGACCGTGAGGGAGGGGACACGCGGAGACACGCCTGCAACCGCTCCCCGACGGTCGCGGCTCGGTTCAGGAAAACGTCGTCATTCCTGAGACACGGGGCTAGTGATCGACGCGCCGGGGCTTTGAAGCCTGTTGGATCGACCAGATGTGGTCCGGCATCACGATCGGCCTGCCCTCGCGGCTCACGCACGCCAGCGTGGTCGCGGCTTCGGACATCAACTGACCTTCGCACAGAAGACGGTACTCATGGTCGATGCGCGTCCGCGTGAAGCGGTCGATCGACGTCTCCACCGTCACGACGTCATCGTACGAAATCGGCTTGTGGTAGCGGCAGGACAGCTTCGCCACGACGAAGAACACGCCGGAAGCTTCGAGATCGCGATAGCGAAACCCCTGCACGCGGAGCGCCTCGGTGCGGGCCTCCTCGAGGTACTCGAAGTACTTGGCGTGGTGCAGGTAGCCCATCGGGTCGCACTCGACGTACCGCACCCGGATCTCGTGTTCGTGCGCCTCGCTCATGACCGCCGTCCCATCGCGGTGCGCGCCGGGATCACCTTCCGGACAGCGTGACCTGAAGTGTCACGTTGTTGTCACCACGCGCGACGACGACCTCGACAACGTCGCCGGGCTTGTTGTTGCGAATCGCGCCCATGTAGTCGTACACACCCGCTACGTCCATCTTGCCGATCTTGACGATTCGATCGCCCGCCTTCATGCCCGCCTTCTCGGCCGGACCGTCGGGCGAGACGCCGTCGACCTGCATCCCCTTCTTGCCGTCGCTGCCGTCCATGTACGCGGGCATCACGCCCATGACCACGCCACCGCGACCGGATCGCATGCGGCTCGGCTCCTTCACCTCGTGGTACGTCGGCCGGGCATCCGCTTCGATGATCGCACACGCGGTTGCCACCACCAGGTCCGCCACCCGCGCGCCGCCGTCGGCGTTGATCTTGTCGGCATCGTCGCCGGGTCTGTGATAGTCGCTGTGCAGACCGCTGAAGAAGTGCATCGACGGGATCTTCTTCAGATAGAACGACGTGTGATCGCTCGGACCGGTCCCGCCGCCGGAGCTGCGCAGTTCCAGCCCGGCCTCTTCACACAGGCGGATCATCAACGCGTCAAACTCGTCGGCCGTCTTGACCCCGAACACCTGCACCGGGCCGTTCCCCTTCAGCCGCCCGACCATGTCGAGATTCAGCATCGCCACGATGTCCTCGACGGCGACGGTCGGATTGTCCGCGTAGTGCTTGCTGCCGTAGAGCCCGGACTCCTCGCCGGTAAACGCCATGAGAATCACGCTTCGCTTCAACGGTCTCATGTTCATCAGCATGCGGCCGCTCTCGATGACGGCGGCCGTTCCCGACGCGTTGTCGTCGGCGCCGTTGTGGATCTGAGGCTCGTCGGATCGCTCCTTCTTACCGAACGACGGCATTTGCGGACGCGAGAAGCCGAGGTGGTCGTAGTGACCGCCGATGACCACGTATTCGTCGGCCAGAGGTCCCTCACCGGGAATCACACCGAGGACATTTCGGACGCCGACGATGTGCGTTTCGATGCCCGCCTTCCCCTGAAGACGCACGTCGGAGAGCGCGGCCGACGCAATGCCGCCTCCGTCGAGTGTGGCTTGCAGCGCCTCGAGCGATTCGAGCCCGCCGGCCGCAAGAAGGTGCTCTGTCAATGCCTGCGTGACGTGGAACGCGGGCATCCCGTAGTTGCCGCGCGCCCCTCCCATGCCGAATGGCTGCAGCACATCTCCGCGGTCGCTGACGCGGTTGACGATCAACAACGCCTTTGCGCCGTGCTCGCGAGCCGTGTACACCTTGCTCTGGAACATCGCGTGCCGCGTCGTGTCGCCGCCCTCGCCCCACGTCGGCGGTTCGCGCCGCAACGCGAGAACAACCTTCCCCTCGACGTCGAGATCCTCGTAGTCGTCGTGCTCCTTCTCCTCATTCGTGATGCCGTAGCCGGCGAACACGACATCGCCCTCGAAGG
>JAJDDR010000373.1 GCA_029260255.1 Phycisphaerae bacterium | reverse complement strand
TCCGACGGTGATCGACTGTACGATCCGGGGCAACTTCTCGTCCGGCCCGGGTGCCGGGATGTACAACAGCGACGGCAGCCCGACCGTGATCCGCTGCACCTTGATAGGAAACTCGACCGGCAACAGCGGCTTCGGTCTCGGAGGCGGAACAATCAGCGATGGCGGCGCCGGGACGTATACGGATTGCATCTTCAGCGGCAATACGGCGTTCGTACGGGGCGGGGGAATGTACGTCGTCAACAACGCCAGCCCCACGCTGATTAACTGCACGTTCAGCGGGAATTCGGTCACCGGCGGCAGCGGCGGTGGCATGTTCGTCGCGAGTGCCGTCAGTGCTCCCACGCTAGTCAACTGCACATTTACCGGAAACTCGTCCCTGGGTGCAGGCACTGGGATATTCAATTTCGGCGACGGCACGACGGTGCTCAACTGCATCATCTGGGGCAACGTGGGGCAGAGCATGGGGGGTTCGCCGGCCCCGACCGTTGCATTCAGCGACATCGAGGGCGGCTTCGTGGGCATCGCGAACATCAACGCCGACCCACTGTTCGTGGACGCCGACGGCGATGATAACACGCCCGGGACCGCTGATGACAACCTGCGTCTTTCCCCCGGCTCGCCTTGTATCGACGCCGCCGACAACACGGCCGTCCCCGGTGGAATCACCACCGATATCGACGGCAACCCGCGCTTCCACAACGACACCGGAACCACCGACACCGGTAATGGCACCGAACCCATCGTCGACATGGGCGCCTACGAATTCCAGGGCACAACCCCATTGGCGGGATTCGTCGTCACGCGCTTCGATGATCCGCCGGTCACGGGATGTCTCATCGGTGATTGCTCCCTGCGCGAGGCAATCGTCGCCGCCAACACGACCCCCGGGGCGGACACCATCATCCTCGACATCGGCGTCTACAGCCTCACCATCCCGGGTACGAGCGAGAACTCCGCCTTTACCGGCGACCTCGACATCACCGACGACCTCACGATCGAAGGCGCCGACACCATCGGCACCGTCGTCCAGGCCAACCAGCTCGACCGCGTCTTCCACGTCGACCCGCTCAACGCCGGAATCAGCGTGGTCATCAACAGCTTGTCGGTCGGAAACGGCCGCGCGCCCTCGGCACAAGGCGGTGGCGGCATCTCCAACCAGGGCAATCTGACCCTCAACCAGTGCAAAATCAGCGGAAACTCCAGTCTCGGCGTAGGCGGTGGAGTTGAAAACAAGGGAGTCTTCAACGGGAACCCGGTCACCATGACCCTCAACCGCTGCCTCGTCGCCAACAACACGTCCAGCCAAGGCGGCGGCGGAATCATCAATTGGTTCCTGGAGTCCACCGTCATGGACCTCAACAACACGACGATCAGCGGCAACAACGCCAACGGAGAAGGTGGCGGCATCTGGAACGGTGACCTCGCCGTCGCCAACCTCAACAACGTTACCATCACGGGCAACACGTCCGGGGCACGCGGCGGCGCCTACCGGAACTTCGGCAGCACGTTCCGGATGCGCAACACCATCAGCGCCGGCAACACCGATGGCACAGGTCTGAACCATGACTGCAGCGACGGATTCACCATCTCCGAGGGGCACAACCTGATCCAATCGGTCGCCGGCACCTGCATCTTCTCAGGCGACACCACCGGTAACATCACCGGGCAGGATCCGCTGCTCGGTCCGTTGAACAGCAACGGCGGAGCGCCGTCGACACACGCCCTTCTCGGCGGCAGCCCGGCCATCGACGCCGGAGACCCCAACGCGCCGGGCGGCGGCGGGACCGCCTGCGAAGCGACCGACCAACGAGGGTTTCCAAGACCCATGGATGGCGACGGAGACAGCAGCGCTGTCTGCGACATTGGTGCTTTCGAGGTCCAGCCATAGCCTCGGGATCGACCGTCCGTTAAGAGCGGAGCTTGCGATGCGCGCGTTGCACGAGTCGCCGCAGTGAGTCACGGTATCCGTCAAGCGTCGCGTCCATCGGCGGGCGGCGCGCGATGCAAACGAGATCCAACCCCGAGGGGAACTCACGCTGCGACAGCCGAAACGCCTCCCGAATCAGCCGCTTGATCCGAAACCGCGCAACCGCCCCGCCCGTACGTTTTCCGACACGCATCCCCAGCCGTGTTACGGAAACGTCGTTCGCGTCGACATAGACCACAAGCAGGCCATCCGCCACGCTGCACCTGCGCGCAAAGATCCGATCGAAATCACGTTGCATGCGCAAGCGTTGGTGCCGTCTGTACTTGTAGCGAACCGGCATCATGCTCCCCCGGCCGAATCAACTCTCCGAACCGCCGCTCGCGCACCGATAATCACGTTGAAGGAAACCCGGCCGTGTCCTATACTGCATAGGTGAGCCACGCCGGAACCGTACGATGCAACCGATTCCGTGTCCTTGGGTTTTCGATGGAGTCAGACTATGTGCACGCATCTGAGGTACGCCGCGATTCTGCCCATCCTCGCGTCAGCATTGCCAATCAACGGTGTCCGCGTTTCCGGGCAGACACTCGTGCAGGAAAACGGCCGCGCATTCGACGCGCCCGGCGCGGCCAACGCGTCGAATGTTCCGTCCGACGCTGCCTTGACCAATCCCTATTCGCGGTCGGTGGCCGGCTCGCTCTCGTCTCCCGTACGTTTCAACGCCTTCAACATCAGCACGAGCCTACCCAATTTGTCCGCGACGATCGACCCCACCATTCCGCTTTTCGTGCAGCCGGCAACCTTTGGTCCGGCGACGGGCGGTGGCTTCGGCTTGCAGAATATCGGGCTGCCGTCGGGCGTGACCCAGCCGTTCGGCACGATCGGATCGCTGCCATCCAACGGCCTGCCGCTGACGGGTTTCGAGATTCCTGCGCTGACGACCACAGCACCCTCGCTGTCCGTTCCGGGCGGTCTGCCGTTCCCGACATTCGGCGGCATCGATTCGAACTCGTTCGATCTGACCACGACGCTTGCTCTGCCCACGCCTTCACTGAGCACGACCGTGCCGACCACCCTCGCGAATCCTCTGCCGCCCTCGGTCGAGGGCGCTCTATCGAACCTCGATGAGCTTCTGCTGGACCGCACCTACGACGAGGAAGAGACCATCGGCGGCGTCCGCTTCCAATCGCCCGGCAAGTACACCCAGCAGACCCCGCAACGAATCAACAATCCCTACTTGCGCTCACCGACCGGAGTCATCGATGCCAACTTCGGTCTCACTCCGTCGTCGGGTGTTGCATCGTCACCCCTGCACAGCGAACTCTCGACCGACGAGCGAGCGGGTATCGCGAACGACTTCCGCGTACCCCTCATCCGCCGGATGAAACCGCTTTCCTTCGATGTGCTTTCGAATCGTGCCACCAGCCCCGCTGCCGAAGCCGGTGAGCGAGACGCGCTCGGTACGTCGCTTCCCGAAAACTCCCTGATCGCCGAGACACTGCGACAGGCGAGGCGCACGAGTTCGGGCGCCAACGATGCCGGCGTCATTGACACGAGCGGTTTCGGCCTGGTGGAATCCCCCGTCACGCGCGTGACACCCGACTACCTCCGAGCCGGCCAAGCCGTCTATGCGGAAATGAAGCAGTCCGTCGATTCGATCAAGCGGCTGCGCAACCAGCACGGCGAGCTTGGCACCGACGGCGACAGGACCCCGGTACTTTCCGAAACCTACGAGCGGGCGATGTCGTACGTGCGTGGCACCGAACGAGAGCCGATCTCATCCTTTGTCGGTGACGGGCTCGATCCCGAAGATCAGTTCGCCCGCGAGGCGGAAGAGTACCTGAAGAAAGGCGAATACCGCCGCGCACTCGCAACCTACGAAGTCGCGCTGGTTAGTGATCGCGATAACCCGCTCCTCCTGCTCGGTCAGGGGCACGCGCTCATCGGCACCGGCGAGCACTACGGTGCGGTCCGCAAGATCGCCAAGGCAATCGAGAACTTCCCCGAAATCGCATACTTCAAACTCGACCTCAACCAGTTCATCACCGATGCCGATCTGCTCGACATCCGCCGAGCGGACCTCGAGCGGAGACTCACCGAACGCGAGGACTACCGCTTCAGGTTTCTGCTGGGCTACATCGAGTACTACATCGGCTTGCCCGAGTACGGCGTGACGAACCTGAACGCCGCCGCCGAGGCGGCTCCCGAAGGTTCGCCCATCGCGCAGTTCCCCCGAATGCTCGAGATCGGCGACGAACTCCGCATGCAGAGCCCCGAGGACATCACCCGCCACTAGCCCCCATCGCGCGACGTCCTACAATACACCGCGAGCCGGGCTGTCCTCAGCCCGGTCCCAACCAACCGGTAGCACAACCATGACCGACCTGCCAACCGTCGCCGCCCTGCTCACCTGGACTTCAAAGCGACGCCCGGACCGCAGCGCGACGCCCGGACGCATCATCAGACTCATCGAGGCCTGTTGCCCTCGAGAGCCCCATTGCGAGACCATCAAGATCGCCGGCACCAACGGCAAGGGCTCCGTCTGCCGGATGCTCCAAGCCCATCTCGCCGCCGCCTCTCGCCGCGTCGGTGTCTTCACGTCGCCGCATCTGGAACGGATGACCGAACGCATCACCGTCGACGGCCGCGAAATCTCAACCGCCCTGCTCGAACACCACGCACGCGCCATCGAGCCCGTTCTCCGCGCGGCCGTCGAGCGATGGGGGAATCACTACATTCCGTCGTTCTTCGAGGTGCTCTTGCTCGTCGCCCTTCGCATCTTCGCCGACGAGCGCGTCGACCACGCCATCATCGAGGCGGGCATCGGCGGCCGGCACGATGCCACCGGACCGATCCCCGCGCGGGTCGCGGCCATCACCTCCATTGGTTTGGATCACGAAGCCAAGCTCGGCAGCACACTCGCGGATATCGCCAACGAGAAAGCCGGCATCGCCACGCCCGGCTGCATCCTCGTGGTCGGTCAGAGCATTCCCGACGAACTCTTCCAAGTGATAGAGCGGACCGCGGCACCGGACAGCGTCTCCGTCAGAAGGGCCGAACACCGATCCACCGCCGCCGCACGACGCGGTGTGCAGTGCGGAACATCCCGCTGGCCGATCTATCAACACGATAACCTTGCAACCACCCATGGCCTGCTGACTGCATTAGGGCGGCCCGTCCTCGCCGCCGTCCGGCTGAAGGAACCGATCACTCCGCCGGGGCGATTCGAATACATCCGTGGACGGCCGAGTTGGCTCCTCGACGGTGCCCACAACTCTGAGGGCATCTCCGCACTGATCGCCGGGCTCGATCGAAACTTCACCTCTCGGCACCGCGTCCTGATCTTCGGCGCCTCGGCGGAGAAATCGTATGAACGCTTCCTGCCGCGCCTTGCTGAGATCGCGAGCCGGATTCACATCACCGACGACTTCCACAACGCCGCCGACGCCCGCACCATCGCAGCCGCCGCACCCGAGCCGTTGCGCTTGCAGCCGGCGGGTTCATCACTCGGCGACCTCATTCACAAAATGTGCCGCGACCATCCCCGACCGGATTCCCTCATCGTCGTCGCCGGGTCACTTTTTCTCGTGGGAGCGGCGCGAGCCCTGATCCTCCGACACCCGGTGTAGCGTCTCAGAATTGATGACGCTTTCCTGAACCGAGTCGCGACCGTCAGGGAGCGGTTTCTCTGGGTCGTTCCCTGACGGTCGCGGTTCTGATAAAATGCTATCCGGCTGAGGCACTACACCAGCCGCCGCCTCCGAATAGGATCGGTCCATCCCGCGGTTTCTTACAGAGTTGTCCTTTGGCGAGGAATGGGGCACGCGCTCCGGTTTCTCTCACGCGTGGCCGGCAACGCCGATCGGCTGCGCAGAGGTACACCGCGAGTCGGGCTCGGGAGTGAGTCCGACTCGCGGTGATTGGTTCGTTCGAGTTTTGTGCGACGTCAGGGGACCGACTGCTGCGGGCGTTTCAGAGATCCCGCGGTGATCGTCGCGTCGCGCGTCGGTTCGGTGAACGCGGCGGTGTCCTCGCCGAGCGCGCGGGCGGCGTCGGCACGCATGGTGTCGAGGGTCGCGGCGATGGCGGCGATGTCCTTCTTGCGGCTTTCGGCGTCAGCATCGCTGAGCGAGCGCACCATCTTCAGCGCCTCGGTGAGTGTCGTCACCTCGGCGCGCTTGACGGACTTGAGCCTGTCGACCACGCGCCAGAAGCCCTCGTGCAGGCCCTTGAACTCGTCTTTCTTGCGCAACGCCCGTCGCGACGGGAACCGGCCGCTGGCCAACTCGTCGAAGAAGCCGCCCAGCACGTGCAGCGGACCGCAGAAGCGGTGCGTAACCAGGATGCTCCACACCGAGAGCCCCGCGGCCATCACCCCGGCGAAGGCGAGTGCCGAGAGCATCAGCACCGTGGTGTTCTCGCCCGGCGTCGCGCTCACCGGATTGATGATCCGCGCGCGCGCTTGCTGGTAGAGAACGGTAAAGAGTACCATGCTCATGAATATCGAAACGATGAACACGCCCAACGCCACCCACCCGGTATACTTCCACTGAACGGTCGGGTTGATGAGGTACTGCCTGCGGGCGATGCGGGGTTTGCCCGCGTCCAACGAGTTCGCGGCTGTCGTTGCCATGTGCGAAACCTCTCTTTGATTCACCGATTGCGATGACGTTGGGAAGACGGTCCCTCATCGCGGTCCTCGCTAATACTCGGCCAGCCTGACCGGTCGGTCGAGTTACGCCGCACCGATTCGCCCTTATGGGACGCGGCGGGAACAGGGGTGATTGCCGGGGATTGTGTCCGCTTGGGTGCGTTTTTGAAGCCAAGACGAATTGCGGGCTGACCGATGAGTGCGGAAACCACTCGATCGGTTGCGGTCGAGGTTGTCGGGTGCGCGTTGCATCGTTGGCCTCGCCGTTTTGCGGGCACCGTGTCCGCGATGCAAAGTACACCGTCTTGAAATAGGAGCGCGAGTTGATGCGAGGACTTAGCGAGTGCGGAGGCACGTTTGTTCGCGTGCTGATGGTGACCATTGGGGTCGGCGTGTGCGGGTGCGGGATGCCGGACCTGGCGACGCCGACCACGGAGGACGTGTCCGACACCAGCGTCGCCACGGAAGCCAAGCGTGTTTTCGAGAGTGCCGGCGGAACGTCGGGCCTCGCGATCGGCGCGGGTGACAGCGGCGCGGCTTCGATTACGTCGTTTGACCCGGGGGCGTTTGTCCTGAGCGCGTCCGCGTCGGACGACGATCTCTTGTATCCCGCGCTGTTCGAGGGCGGGGATCCGCCGCCGCCACCACCGCCACCGCCACCGGGTGACGGTGGTGCGCCTCCTCCGCCACCGCCGGATGGCGGGGCTCCTCCGCCACCACCGCCTGGTGATGGTGGCGCTCCTCCTCCTCCGGGTCCGCTGGATGACGGGAGCGCTCCCCCTCCGCCGCCGGCGGGCGAGCTTCCGCCACCGCCTGGCGGCGAATTCGATCCCAACAATCCTCCGCCGACGGGTGAGTTCGATCCCAACAACCCTCCCCCGGCAGGTGAGTTTGATCCGAACAATCCCCCGCCGCCAGGCGGGTTCGATCCGAACAACCCGCCACCGGACGGGACGTTC